>JBEGMG010000052.1:0-10742 GCA_041183165.1 Actinomycetota bacterium
CCTGACGGCCAACCCCCACGGTCGCGGCCTTCGGGCGCGTAGTCAGCTCGGGTACATCGACGGTGAGATCGCGCATCGCCGTGGCCATGCATGCGAGCCGCCAGCCCTCCGCCAACTGCTCAGCCGAGAAGGCGCGCTCGTCGAGGGCGGTGATGGGCATGCTCGCGTCGAGCACCTTCACCTTGCACTTCTTGCACGTGCCATGACCGCCGCAGGTGGAGTCGATGGCCACGCCATTCCAGAGAGCAGCGTCGAAGACGCTCACGCCATTGGGCACGCGCACCGACTTGCCCGCGGGCTCGAAGGTCAGGCTGACGCGAGCCGGCCCGGAGGGCGCGGCGGTCGCGTCATCGAGTGCGGTCATGCCTGAGCGGCTGCCTCGGCCGCCTGCGCGGCGGCCTGCTTGGCGCGGTGCGCCGCGATCCAAGTCGCGCCCCACTCGTCATTGCCCATCATGAGGTCCGCGCCCTTGACGGCGGTGACGATCTGCGGGGTGCGCGCATCCATGATCGCGCTCGTCAGGCCGGCCTTCATCGCCATGGGCAGGAAGACGGCGTTGAGCGTGTGGCGGTCGGGCATGCCGAAGGACACATTGGACGCGCCGAGGGTTGTGTTGACGCCGATCTCGGTCGAGATGAGGTGGATCGCCTCCATCGTCTTCATCGCAAGCGTGTGGTCGGCGCCGATGGGCATGGCCAGGGGGTCTACGACGATGTCCTCGATCGGGATGCCGAACTCCTCGGTCGCGATTCCCACCAGCTGCTTGGCGAGCTCCAGGCGACGGTGCGGATCCTCGGGGATCGCCTCCTCGTCATTGGGCAGCGCGATGACGGCGGCGCCGTAGCGCTTGACCAGCGGCAGGATCGCATCGATGCGCTCGCGCTCCATCGTGACGGAGTTGACCAGCGCCTTGCCCTCGTACGCCGCGAGGCCGGACTCGAGTGCCTCCACGACGGAGGAGTCGATGCACAGGGGCACGTCGGTGAGCGACTGCACGAGCCGCACGGCGTCGCCGAGGAGCTTCACCTCGTCGACGAGGGGTGCGCCCATGTTGACATCGAGCATCATCGCGCCACCGGCGATCTGCTGGGCGACGTCGACCTCGACAGCGGAGAGGTCCTCGACGCGCAATTGCTCCTGGAACTTCTTGCGCCCGGTCGGGTTGATGCGCTCGCCGATGATGCAGAAGGGCTGGTCGGGCCCGATGGTCACGGACGCGCGCGCCGAACTGAGGACGGTGTGCATGGGACTCCTATGCCGAGGTGGTGCCGGAGGCGGATGCCACCGGGTCGGGCGCGAATGCCGGGCCGATGCCCAGATCCCGCACGAGCCGCTCGAGTGAGCCGTCGTGCCGGAAGTCGGTGAGGTGGATCCCCGAGACGCCGGGCAGTGACAGGGCGTGACGGCTGAGCTCGAGCGTGAGCTGGTAGGACTCCTCGGCGATGGCGTCCTTGTCGCCGGCTCCGGCGACGCGGGCGATCATCTCCGCGGGGATGGAGATGCCGGGTACGGACTCGTCCATGAAGGACAGCGCCTTGGCCGACTTGGTGAGCACCACCGTGGGGATGAGCGCTGTCGTCCGCGTCACCCCGTGCTCGACGCACCCCGCGACGAAGTTCTCGAGACGCTCGGGGTAGTAGCCGATCTGCAGCTGCAGGAAACGCGCCCCGGCCTCGGCCTTCTTGAGCGCGCGGAGCACCCGGTAGTCGAGCGGCGGGGCGAAGGGGTTCTCCACGGCGCCGACGAAGAGCGCGGGCGGCTGCTTGATGGCACGACCGGAGAGGTAGTGGCCCTCGGCCAGCCCGCTCGCGACCTTGATGAGCTGGGTGCTGTCGAGATCGAAGACGCGCCGCGCCTCGGGCTCATCGCCCGCGGTGACGTCGTCGCCGGTGAGGCAGGCGATGTTCTCGATGCCGAAGAGGCTGGCACCGATGATGTCGGCCTGCATCGCGATGCGGTTCTTGTCGCGGCACACCACCTGCATGATCGGCTCGAGCCCGAACTGCGACATCGCGATGGCGATGGACGTGTTGGAGGCGTGCGCGTGGGCGGCAGGGTTGTCGGTGGCGTTGACCGCGTCGACGAAGGGCCGCAGCTCATCGGCTGCCTTCTCGACCGCGGCGAGCCCACCGCCGTCGATGCTGGGGAATTCCGCGGTCACGACGGGGCGAGTGCCCTCCGCGAGGAGGGTGGAGAGGCGGCTCATGAGTGGAAGCCCTCCGGGAGCGTCGTCGGCTCGTCGACCTCGACCATGCTCGCGCCGGGCACGGCGGAGAAGCGCTCGCGCGCGACGCCCTGCCAGCCGGCCGGCGTACGTCGATCGCGCCCGTTGATGAGGTTGATCCACGACGAGGTGCCCTGGAGGCGGTTGTCGACCGGCGGGCGCAGCTCGTTGAACTCCTCCTCCCAGTGGTGCGGGTTGAGAGGGGAGTGCGAGCGCTCCTCGGCCTTGACCCAGACGCACCGCATCTCTGGCTTGACCTCGCAGTGGCCGTCCTCGCGGACGCCGCCGCACGGGCCATTGCGCAGGGTCTTGGGGCAGGTCATCGGGCACGTCATGCCGGTCGAGTGCAGGACGCACTGGCCGCACATGCGGCAGTCCCACACGGGCTTCTTGACCGCGTGCTCGAGCAGGGGGAGCAGCTTGGGCACGGTCAGCCGGCTCGCTTGGCGGCGACGAAATCCTTGGCCTTGCGGACGGCGGTGGCCGCGTCGGCGGCGTAGCCGTCGGCCCCGCACACATCGGCGTACTCCTGGGTGACCGGGGCCCCGCCGACCATGATGACGACCTTGTCGCGCAGGCCGGCCTTCTCGATGGCGTTGATATTGGCCTTGAACATCGGCATGGTCGTGGTGAGGAACGCCGACATGCCCACGATGTCGGGCTGGTGCTCCTCGATCGCAGCGACGAACTTCTCCGGCGGCACCTGCACGCCGAGATCGATCACCGTGAAGCCCGCGCCCTCGAGCATGATGTTGACCAGGTTCTTGCCGATGTCGTGCACGTCGCCCTTGACGGTGCCCATGAGGAAGGTGCCCACGCTCTCGACGCCGCCCTGCGCGAGCAGCGGGCGGAGCAGGTCGAGTGCACCCGCCATCGCCTTGCCGGCGATGAGCATTTCCGGCACGAACCAGTCACCGCGCTCGAAGCGAGCGCCCACCTCCTCGAGCGAGGGGATGAGTGCCTCGAAGAGCATGCGCTCCGGCGGCAGGCCGCTGTCGATGCCGTTCTGGGTGAGTTCCAGCACCGCGGGCTTGTTGCCCACCATGGTCTCGTCGTAGAGGCCCTTGAGGATCTCGTCCGGAGTCATGCCGCTCCTGCCTTTCGTGCGGTGGGTGTGGGGATCTTCGTGCGAAGGGGACGAAGTGCCACGGCGATCGCTTCCGCCGTAGCGCGGACGGCCTGGGCGACGGCCGGGATCTCACTCGCGGTGAGACGCACGCTCGGCCCGGAGACCGAGACGGCGGCCACTACGGTGCCGTCGCCCGAACGGATGGGGGCAGCGACGGCGACCAGCCCGGGTTCGAGTTCGGAATCCACGATCGCGACGCCGTCGCGGCGTACACGGTCGAGAGCCTCGGCGAGCTCCGCACGCGACGTGATCGTGCGCTCGGTGATGCGCGGAAGGCGACCGGAGGGCAGTGGCGTGCCGTGGGCGAGGAAGACGCGTCCGAGCGCACTGCAGTGGAAGGGCACGGGACGATCGAGCCAGTTGACCGCGCCCAGGAGGTACGTCGAGTCGACCTGCGCGATCTGGCGAACCTCCCCTGCGAGGGGGATGGCCAGGTTGACGGTCTCCCCCGTGTCCTCGCCCAGTGCGTCGAGATAGGGCTGCGCGATGCGGATGAGATCGTCCTCGGGCCGCACCGAGAGCGCGTAGTCAGTGATCGCTGCACCGGGTTGCCATGCGCCAGACGCCGTGCGCTGGAGGAGGCCATTGCGCTCCAGGCTGGTCGTCAGTCGCGAAAGCGTGCTCTTGGGGAGCCCCGTGCGCGCGACCAGGTCGGCGAAGGTCACGGGATCGGTCGAGCCGAGGACGGCCGTGAGCACCGCGGCGGCGCGATCCACCGCCTGCGTGCCGACCGGTCCGGCCATGGACGATCCCTCCCTGCGGGTGAAAGTTCCACGATATGGAACCGCACTTCCAAAACTGGAGTGTAGGATCCCGTCACCAACCGGTCAAGGCGAATCCGGCCACCGCGCCACTGCGAATCGGGAGAGTCGATGTTCGAGAACACCATGCCGCGCTACGAGATCCTCTCCGAGGAATCCATGGCCGTCCTCGATAAGGGCTGGCGCCGGATCGTCTCCGAGCTCGGCATCGAGTTCATGAAGCCCGAAGCTGTCGAGATCTTCAAGGCGGCCGGCATGCGCACTGACGGTGACAAGGTCTTCTTCGACCCCGACTTCGTCCTCGAGCAGGTGGCGAAGGCGCCTCGCGAGTTCGACATCCAGGCGCGCAATCCCGCCAACACCGTGCACATCGGCGGCAACTCGATGGTCTTCTCCAGTGTCTACGGACCGCCCTTCGTGCGCCAGGGCGACGTGCGTCGCGATGCGATGATGGACGACTACCGCAACTTCGCCAAGCTCGCCCAGTCCTTCACCGCCATGGACAGCGTGGGCGGTGTCGTCTGCGAGCCCAGCGATGCTCCGCTGGATTCCCGCCACCTCGACATGCTTTACGCCGCCATGACCCTGACGGACAAGATCTACATGGGCAACGTCGTCAGCGGCACTCGCGCGCTCGACACCATCCGCATGAGCGAGATCCTCTTCGGCAGCCGCGAGTCCATCGAGAAGACTCCGACGTGCATCTCGCTCATCAACTGCAATTCGCCGCTGCGCTGGGACGACCGCATGCTCGAGGCGCAGTTCGAATACGCCAAGGCGATGCAGCCGGTCATCCTCACGCCGTTCCTGCTCATGGGAGCGATGTCACCGGTTTCCATCCCCGCGACCCTCGCCCAGCAGATGGCCGAGACCCTCACGGGCATCGCGCTCACGCAGCTCATCCGCCCCGGCGCACCCGTGGTCTTCGGCAGCTTCCTCTCCAACATCGACATGCAGTCGGGCTCGCCCCAGTTCGGCACGCCGGAGTCCGCGATCGGACTGCTGTGCACGGGTCAGATCGCCCGCCACTTCGGGTTGCCTTTCCGCACGGGCGGTGGCCTCAACTCCTCCCAGACGCCCGATGGGCAGGCGATCTTCGAGTCGCTCATGACGATGCTTCCTACTTTCCTCGCCGGCACCAACTTCGTCATGCACACGGCCGGCTGGCTCGAGGGCGGCCTGGTGGCCAGCTACGAGAAATACGTCATCGACGTGCAGATCCTCGAGTCCCTGCAGAAGGAGTTCACGCCCGTGGACTTCTCGGAGGAGGAACTCGCCTTCGGTGCCCATGAGGAGGTCGGCGCGGGCGGTCACTTCCTCGGCGCCGAGCACACGATGGAGCGCTTCCGCACCTGCTTCTACCGGCCCTTCCTGTGGAACTCGGACAACTACGAGCGCTGGATGCGACTCGGTGGCAGGGACACCGTCGAGCGCGCGCGTGAGATCTACGAGAAGAAGCTCGAGGAGTACGAGCAGCCGCCGCTGGACGAGTCGATCCGCGCGGAGCTCGAGGAGTACGTCGTACGTCGCCGTGCCGAACTCGGCGACTGAGCCGCAGCCGATCGCCTAGGGTGTCGGGATGCCCAGGGGATACGACTACGTCATCGTCGGCGGGGGGTCGGCAGGCTCGGCACTCGCAGCGCGATTGAGCGAGGACCCGTCGACCACCGTCCTCTTGCTCGAGGCAGGGCGCCCCGACTATCCCTTCGACGTCTACGTCCACATGCCCGCGGCCCTCACCTTCCCTATCGGCAATCCGCTCTACGACTGGATGTACGCGTCCCAGCCCGAGCCGCACATGAACGGACGTCGGGTCAATCACGGCCGCGGCAAGATCCTCGGCGGGTCCAGCAGCATCAACGGCATGATCTTCCAGCGCGGCAACCCGCTGGACTACGAGCGCTGGGCCAGTGATCCCGGCATGGAGACCTGGGACTACGCCCACTGCCTGCCCTACTTCAAGAAGATGGAGGACTGCCGCGCTGGTGCGGACGAGTGGCGAGGCAAGGACGGTCCGCTCATCCTCGAGCGCGGCGAGGCCAAGAACCCCCTCTTCGCAGCGTTCTTCGCCGCCGTCCAGGAAGCCGGTCACGAGCTCACCGCGGACGTCAATGGCTATAAGCAGGAGGGCTTTGCGGCGTTCGACCGCAATGTCCACAACGGTCGTCGCTACTCCGCCAGCAAGGCCTACCTGCGCCCCGCGATGTCACGCCCCAATCTCACCGTCAAGACGCGGGCGCATGTCACGCGCATCGTCACCGACTCCTCCAGCGGCACGCCGCGCGCGACCGGCGTCGAGGTCTCACTGGGCGGCAAGCGGCCGGTCCGCGTGCGGGGGTCCGAGGTGATCCTCGCCGGGGGCGCATTCAACTCGCCCCAACTGCTCCAACTCTCGGGCATCGGCAACGCCGAGCACCTGCGCTCGGTCGGAGTCGACCCCGTGCACGATCTGCCCGGCGTGGGGGAGAACCTCCAGGATCACCTCGAGGTCTACGTGCAGCACGCGTGCACCCAGCCGGTGTCACTCAATCCCAACCTGCAGTTCTGGCGTCGCCCCTTCATCGGCGCGCAGTGGCTCTTCCTGCGCTCAGGTCCGGGTGCCTCCAACCACTTCGAGGCGGGCGGCTTCATCCGCAGCAACGATGATGTCGACTACCCCAATCTCATGTACCACTTCCTGCCGATCGCGGTGCGCTACGACGGCACGTCGATCGCCGAGGGCCACGGCTACCAGGTCCATATCGGTCCGATGTATTCCGATGCACGTGGCAAGCTCTGGATCACCAGCGCCGACCCGATGGCACCGCCCGCCTTCGTCTTCAACTACCTCTCGACCGATCAGGACAAGCGCGAGTGGGTGGAGGCGATCCGCAAGACACGCGAGATCCTCGACCAGCCCGCCTTCGCCCCCTACAGCGCGGGCGAGATCTCCCCCGGGCCCGAGGTCGAGACCGATGAGCAGATCCTCGACTGGGTCCGCAAGGACGGCGAGACGGCGTACCACCCTTCCTGCACCGCCCGCATGGGCATCGACGAGATGTCGGTGGTGGATCCGCTCACCATGCGCGTCCACGGCACCGAGGGCCTGCGCGTCGTAGATGCCTCCGTCATGCCCTACGTGACCAACGGCAACATCTATGCGCCGACGATGATGCTCGCGGAGAAGGCAGCCGACATCATCAAGGGCGCGACCCCGCTCGCGCCTGAGCACGTGCCCTTCTACCGGCACCGCAAGGAGGCGAAGGCCGATGCCTGATCTCTACATCGACGGTGCATGGGTCCCTGCCGCCGAAGGTGGCACGCGCGAAATTCGATGCCCGGCTGACGGCGAGGTCGTGCGCGTCGTCGATGAGGCGACCGCCGTCGACACCGAGCGCGCCATCCTCGCCGCACGTGCGGCGTTCGACGACGGGCGCTGGTCGAGCGTCCCCGTGGCCGAGCGGGGAAGGCTCCTCGCCCGCGTCGCCGATCTCCTCGATCGCGATGTCGACGAGATCGCCCGGCTGGAGTCGCTGGATACCGGCAAGCGTCTGGTCGAGGCCGAGTACGACGTCGCCGACGTGGCGAAGTGCTTCCGCTACTTCGCCGGACTTGCCCAGGGCGACACGCTCGGCGGCCGCGTCGTCGATGCCGGCAACGCGGACGTGCGCTCGCGCATCGAGTACTCGCCCGTCGGGGTGTGCGGCCTCATCACCCCGTGGAACTACCCGCTCCTCCAGGCTGCGTGGAAGGTCGCTCCCGCACTCGCGGCCGGATGCTCCTTCGTGCTCAAGCCGAGCGAACTGACCCCGAGCACGACCATCCACCTCATGCGCCTGCTCGAGGAGGCCGGACTCCCCGCGGGCGTCGGCAATCTCATCCTCGGTGCGGGTGCCACCGCGGGCGCACCGCTCGCCACGCACCCGGCTGTCGACATGGTGTCGTTCACCGGCGGAGTCGTCACAGGCCGGCGCATCATGGCCGATGCCGCGGCGACGGTGAAGAAGGTCGCTCTCGAACTCGGCGGCAAGAACCCCAACATCGTCTTCGCCGACGCCGATCTCGCCGCGGCGATCGACAATGCGCTCACGGCGGTCTTCCTGCACAGCGGCCAGGTTTGCTCGGCGGGCGCGCGCCTGATCGTAGAGGAGTCGATCCACGACCGCGTCGTCGACGAGATCGTGCGCCGCGCCCAGCGGATCCGCCTCGGCGGACCCTTCGACCCCGATGCCGAGACCGGCCCGCTCATCTCCCCCCAGCACCGGGAGAAGATCGAGAGGTACGTCGCGGGTGCTCTCGCCGAGGGTGCCGTGCTCCGGTGCGGCGGGAGCGCCCCCGATCCCGCCGAATTCCCGGCGCTCGCGGGCGGCTGCTACTACCTTCCGACTGTGCTCGATGGCTGCCGGACCGACATGACCTGTGTCCAGGACGAGTCCTTCGGGCCGGTGCTCACCGTGGAGACCTTCCGGACAGAGGAGGAGGCGATCGCCCTGGGCAACGACACGGTCTATGGCCTCGCCGGCGCCGTATGGACCTCCGATGCCGGTAAGGCGGAACGCGTGGCCTCGGCGCTGCGTCACGGCACCATCTGGATCAACGACTACCACCCGTACCTCCCGCAGGCGGAGTGGGGAGGCTTCAAGCAGTCGGGTGTCGGGCGCGAGCTCGGACCGTCAGGCCTGCACGAGTACCTCGAGGCCAAGCACGTCTACCGCAATCTCTCGCCAGCGCCCAGCGGCTGGTTCGCCGAGGAGGCATGAGATGACGAGCCCGACCGCGTCCCCCGGGGCACCGGCTATCTCGGTGCGCAATCTGTGGAAGGTCTTCGGCCCGCAGGCGGACAAGATCGTCGGCACGCCGTACGCCGACCTGCCCCGCGACCAGTTGCTCGCCGACACGGGGTGCACCGCCGCCGTCCGCGACGTCACCTTCGACGTCGCCGAGGGCGAGGTCTTCGTCGTCATGGGCCTGTCCGGCTCGGGCAAGTCCACGCTCGTGCGGTGCCTCACTCGCCTCGTCGATGCCACCGCCGGCGAGGTGATCATCGAGGGCGAGGACATCCTCAAGGCCAATGACAAGCAGTTGCGTCAACTGCGGCGTACCGAGTTCTCCATGGTCTTCCAGCACTTCGGCCTGCTGCCGCATCGCAAGGTCATCGACAACGTCGCCTACCCGCTCGAGATCCAGGGCATCAAGAAGGACGACCGCTACGCCCGCGCGGAGGAGGTCATCCAGCTCGTCGGCCTCGCTGGCTACGCCAACTCCTACCCCGAGCAGCTCTCCGGCGGCATGCAGCAGCGCGTGGGCCTGGCACGCGCTCTGGTCGTCGACCCCGATGTGATGTTCCTCGACGAGCCCTTCAGCGCCCTCGATCCGCTCATCCGCCGCGACATGCAGGACGAGGTGATGCGCCTGCACCGTGAGCTCGGCAAGACGATGGTCTTCATCACCCACGACCTCGCCGAGGCGATGAAGCTCGGCGACCGCATCGCGATCATGCGCGATGGAGCCGTCGTCCAGATGGGCACCGCGATGGACCTGGTGCTCCACCCAGCGGACGCCTACGTCGAAGACTTCCTGCGCGACATCCCCAAGAGTCATGTCCTCACTCTCGAGACCATCGCGCGCCCGCTGCGCGAGGGGGAGTCGGGCGACGGTCCGGCCGTGGCCGGCGACACGATCATCAAGGAGGCGACGCATGAGATCATCGCGTCCGTCGCCCCTTTGAGAGTCATGCGCGACGGTGGCCTCGTGGGTTACGTCGGCAGCGACGACGTGCTCACCCTCATCGCGGGCGATCGCGACTCGGAGTTGGGCGACTAGCCGTGGACGTCAAGGCCGTCCTTCGACTTCGCTGGGTCCAGGCCCTCATTGTCCTCGTCGTATGGGCCGTGACGGCGACGGCGCTGAAGGGGGTCCAGACGCAGGAGCTCTCAACGGCGACCAACTCGCCGTTCACGGCGATCATGCGCGACTTCGCTGCGTCCATCCGCGGCAACCGCACGGAGAGCTTCCTCTTCGTCTACGTCTTCAATCCGCTCAGGGCCGTCATCTCGGGATTCATCGAGTTCTTCATGGGGATCATCGCGATCCCGGCCAGTGGCAATCTCATCCCGCTGCTCGGATGGTTCGGCACCCTGGCGGTGATCGGCTTCATCGTCTATGCGACATCGACCCTGCGCATGGCCTTCGTGAGCATGTTCCTCATGCTGCTGTGCGGCATGCTCGGGATGTGGCTCCTCACCATGGAGACCCTCGCCATGACGATCGGGGCCGTGGTGCTCTCGCTCGTCATCGCACTGCCCCTCGGCGTGTGGGCCGGCCTCAACGACCGGGTAATGAAGGTCCTTCGGCCCTGGCTCGACCTAGCCCAGGTGCTGCCCACGCTCGTCTACCTGGCCCCCCTGGCGCTCGTCTTCCTCATCGGCATCGCCTCAGCCACGATCGCGACGATGATCTATTCCATCCCCATCTGCATCCGCATCACCGCTCACGCGATCAAGAGCCTCAAGCAGGGGCCGATCGAGGCAGCGGAGTCTGCGGGGTCGACACGCTGGCAGGTGCTCACCAAGGTGCAACTGCCCAGGCCGGGAGCACCGATGAGGGCAGCGATGACGACGAAGGACAGCGCAGCAAGCGTGGTCTGATT
>JBEGMG010000053.1:0-4127 GCA_041183165.1 Actinomycetota bacterium
TGCCAGACCAACGGCAACCGCCAACCCGGCACGGGTTGACCACTGAACGGGACGAAGCGCTCTGGATCGTCTATTCATGGACTGGCTCTCGGAAGTTGGCCCCAACATGCGATGTGGTGGAACCAAGGCATCCTTGGTGAACGGCCGCCACCCAAGGAGTAAGCGGGCAGCGCGGAGCGTCGACTGCCACGCCGGTCGCGAGAATCCTGGAAATGTTCTCGGCATGGCGCGGATGGGGTGCCGATGGCGACATGTTGCCCTGCGATGACTGATAATAAACAATCAGCCCGCCCACGAAGGAACTTCGGTACGCCATCGACCTCGCCGGTGTCGTGACGGGCGATTGGCAGGCCGCATCCGGCGCGGTGCTCCAACTCCTGCGGATGCGGGCGGCGGGCACGCGGTGCGAATCGTGCCGATGACGCCCGAGCTGCGGCCGATCCTGCAGACGCTGTTCGACCAGGCCCCCGAGGGCAGCGAGGCGGTGGTGCCGCGCCTGACCGACCCGACCACCAACCTGCGCACCACGTTCATGAAGCTGATCGCCCGCGCGGGCTACGAGCCATGGCCGCGCCTCTTCCACAACATGCGCGCCAGCTGCGCCACCGACTGGGCCGAGGCCCTGCCCGCCCACGTGGTCGCCAAGTGGCTCGGCCACAGCCCGCTGGTGGCGGCGAAGCACTACCTGCAGACGCGGGACGCGCACTTCGAGGTGGCGATCCGGGGTGAGGCGTGCATACACACGCCTCGGGTCCAATCAAGCACCGCGTTCAGGCCTTGAGATCGAACCCGGCGACGTGCTTGGCGCCGCCCTCGACCTCGAATTCAACCCAGAGCTTGCTCTCGGCCGGCATCGGCGACGGGAGTTCCGCGTGGGTGTGCCAATTGTCCTTCTCGAGGGCGGCCTTCGCCTTCACGGACCCCTTCGCATCCTGCGTGCCGATCCAGAACCGCACGGACACGACCTTTGCCGGACCGCCGGTGATCCAGACGTCGATCGGCGCGTCGGCTGCCCCGGCGATGGCCCCGTCACGCGAGGCACGCACAGTGAAGCCCGCGACCTGCTGCTCGCCGAGCTGCACGGTCGGCCCATGGGCGTGGCCATGGTCATCGGCGTCGGCCGCAGCCGCCGGGTTTGCCGGAGCGTGGTCATGTCCGTCATGGCCGCCGGAGCCGTGGTCGTGCCCGTGGTCGTCCTTCGCGGCGGCCTTGGCGCCGCTCGCAGGCTTCGAATCCCCGCATCCGGCGGGCACCAGTGCGAGGGTGGCGGCAGCGAGGACGGAGAGCATGCTCGGGAGGTGGTGGTTCATGACGGAGCTCCTTGGACCAGGGACGCGGGGAGGGTATCCGCCCGGCGACCTCGCGAGAAGAGCGAGTAGCCGGCCGGGACGACAACGAGATTGAGGATGGTGGACGAGAGCAGCCCGCCCAGCACGACGGTCGCGAGCGGCGCGAGCAACTCGCTGCCCGGGGCGTTCCCGGCGAGGGCGAGCGGCAGAAGGCCGAGCGCGGCGGTCAATGCCGTCATGAGGATCGGAATCAAGCGTTCCACGGAGCCACGGACGACGGCTTCCTGCACCGAGCAGCCCTCGTTCGTCCGCAGGTGCTCGTAGTGGTTGACGAGCAGGATGCCGTTGCGGACCGCGATGCCGAACAGCGTGACGAACCCGACCATGCTGGCGATCGAGAGCACCGGCGCGACGTACCGGTTCTCCCCGAGCCCGAGCAGGGCGGCCGCGTTCGACCCGATGTCGGGCGACTCGCTGACGAACACGGCGATCACGCCACCGATCAGGGCGAGCGGCAGGTTGAGCATCACCAGCGCCGCCGTGGACGCACCGCCCGTCGATGCCTGGAGCAGCAGGAACATCACGACCACGATGCCGGCGCCCATCATCCAGATGGTGCGGCTGGCCGACTGCTGGGCCTCGAACTGTCCCCCGTAGTGCACCGTGCACCCTGCCTCCCGGACGATCGGGTCGACCTGCGAACGCACGGCTGCCACCAACCCTCCGAGGTCGTGGCCGGGCCCGACGTTCGTGGTGACCAGCGCCTTTCGCTGGGTGTTCTCCCGCGTGATGAGGTTGCTGGTCCGCTCGGGCCCGATGTCGGCGACGTCCCGGAGCCGCACGAGCCCGCCCCCGGAGCCCCGCAGCCGGAGGTCCATCACTTGATCCAGCCTCTGGCGCTCGCTCTCGGCGAGGCGGACCACCATGTCGAAGCGACGGATCCCGTGGTTCACGCTCGCGACCTGCACGCCTTGGAGCGCTTCCTGGACCTGCTCCGCGGCGTCCGCAGGCGAGAGGCCATGCACCGCCAGCGCTGCCGGCCGGTACCGGATCGGAAGCGACGTGATCATGACCTCGCGGTTGGCGGCCACGTCGCGCGTCCCCGGGATCGTGCGCAGGGCCGTCTCGACCTTCCGTGCCACCCCGCGCAACGTGTCGAGGTCGTCGCCGTAGATGCTGATCGCGATCGCCGCCGGCGTGCCAGACAGGACGTGCGACAGCCGGTGCTCGATCGGCTGGCCGACCATGACCGAGATCGACGGGACGTTCCGCACGATGCGGTCGATCGCCTCGCGCACGGCCTCCTGGTCGGCATCGGCATCGACGGTCACCTCGATCTCGGAGTTGCTTACGGGCTCGGCATGCTCGTCGCGCTCGGCGCGGCCCGTGCGCCGAGTCACGCTGTGCACCCCATCGACGGCCATCAGCTGGCGCTCGATGCTCCCCGCGAGCCGGTCGCTCTCCGCAAGCGACGTCCCCGGGGGAGCCATCAGGAAAACGGTGAAGGTGCCTTCGCGAAAGCTCGGGAGGAACGAGCTCCCGAATGTCGACGCCAGCACCACCGAGAGCCCCGCGAGGACCATCGCGACCGAGATCACCCACCAGCGGAGCCTCAGCGACGCGGAGAGGAGCGGCGCGTACGCGCGCTTGAGCGCCCGAGCCAGCAGTCCGTCCCCGTGGCCGGCGCCGCCCGCCGACGGAGCCTCCCCTGTCATGCCATACGAGCGCGCGAAGAGCACCCGGCAGAGCGCCGGGGTCACGGTCAGCGCCACGACGAGCGATGCCATGATCGAGACGATGTAGGCGATCCCGAGCGGCTGGAAGAAGCGACCCTCGACGCCCTGCAGGAAGAGCAGCGGCACGAAGACGATGCAGATGATGACCGTGGCGAACACCACCGACGAGCGGATCTCGTTGCTGGCGTCGAAGATCACCTGCACGGCGGGGCGCCGCCGGCCGGGCGGCAGCGACCGGTTCTGCCTGAGCCTGCGCAGCACGTTCTCGACGTCGATGATGGCGTCGTCGACCAGCTCGCCGATCGCGACCGCAAGCCCGCCGAGCGTCATGACGTTGAGCGACATCCCGAGCGCCCAGAGCACCAGCAGCGCCGCGGCGAGCGACAGGGGCAAGGCAGTGAGCGTGACGACCGTGGCACGGAAGTCCATCAGGAAGAGGACAAGGATCACCGCGACCACGATGCTCGCCTCGACGAGGACGCGGACCACGTTGTTGACCGACCGCTCGATGAACCGCGAGGCGCGGAAAGGGTCCCTGTTGAGGATCAGTCCGTCGGGCATCGTCGGCTCGAACTGGTCGAGGACGGCATCGATCCGCCGGGTCAGGTCGAAGGTGTTCGTCCCGGGGGACTTCTGCACGCTCACGACCACGGCCGGCAGGCCGGAATCCGCGGCGGTGCCCCGCTTCGGCGAGGCCCCAAGCCTGACGTCGGCCACGTCCCCGATCGTCACCGGAAGCCCGTCGCGGAGCACGACCAGCGCCGCGCGGATGTCCTCGACGCCGCGGACCTTTGCCATCTGGCGAATGGGCAGCTCCTGGTTTTCGACGTTCGGCAGGTACCCGGCGCTCGCCGTGCTGTGGGCGCGGCGGGCCGCTTCCGTGACGTCGCGCACCGTGAGCCCGAAGGCATCGAGGCGGTCTTGGCGGACGGCGACCTCGTACTGCGGCAGCTCGCCCCCGATCGCCACCACCTGCGCCACCCCGGGCACGGCGAGGAGCTTCTGCCTCAGCTCGAACTCCGCGAGGCTTCGGACCTCGAGCGGCGATACCCGCCCGTCCGGCGACGACAGCGCGAAGAGCATCACCTCGCCGGTGATGCTC
>JBEGMG010000054.1:0-6014 GCA_041183165.1 Actinomycetota bacterium
CTCCTCAATGATGGGCTGGCCCTCGCTGGGCTCGGCCCCATCGACTTCCTCTACACGCGCCAGGCCGTGATCCTCGGCCTCACCTACGCCTACATTCCCTTGATGGTGCTGCCGATCTACGCATCTCTCCAGCGCCTGGATCCGCAACTTCTCGAAGCGGCGCAGAACCTCGGGGCCGGAGCGTTTCGCAGGTTCCGCACGATTTTGCTGCCGCTGACCCTGCCGGGAATCATCACCGGATGCCTCTTCGTCTTCATCCCCAGCCTGGGCAACTTCGTCATCCCTGAGCTCCTCGGCGGCGGCAACTCCCAGATGATCGGCAACCTCATCCGCGACCAGTTCCTCAAATCCCGTGATTGGCCTTTCGGGTCAGCCCTGTCTCTGATGGTCCTGGCCCTGCTCATCGTGATCGTGATGTTCCAGGCGAGCGCAGCCAGGCGGACTCGGAAATGGGGCGCATGATGCGAGAGTCCCTGCGTGCCCTTCCACTGTGGATCCTCTACGGCTTTCTCTACCTCCCAATCCTCGTTGTGGTCGGCATGAGCTTCAACGCCAACGACAGCGCCTATCGGTGGACCGGGTTCTCTCTCCAGTGGTACCCCGAACTGCTGCGTGATGCCGCCATCCTGGGTGGACTGCGTACGACGCTCATCGTTGCCGTAGGCACGACCGCCATCTCGGTGGTCCTTGGGACGCTCCTCGCGATGGCCCTGGAGCGCTACGTGCCGTCACGCGCGCTGGATGCGGCCGCGGCGGCTCCGGCCGTGATGCCCGACATCATGCTGGCGATCGGGCTCCTTGCCTTCTACACGCTCGTGGGCATCGCACTCAGTCCCATTAGTGTGATGCTCGCCCACTCGGTCTTCGGGATCGCCTTCGTCGCAGCCGTGGTGCGAGTCCGCCTCGCCGGTATGGACCCGAGCCTTGAGGAGGCGAGCCGGGATCTGGGCGCTGGCGCACTCAAGACCTTCTGGAGCGTGACGCTCCCGGGCATGCGGCCGGCGATCATCGCGGGGGCGCTCTTGGCTTTCACCCTGAGCCTCGATGAATTCACCGTGGCGTTCTTCACCGCGTCGCCTGCAGAGCCAACGCTTCCGATCGTGATCTACTCCAGCGTCCGGTTCGGCGTCACCCCGCAGATCAATGCTCTTGCGACCCTGCTTCTGCTCGTCTCTTTCATCGCCGTGATCCTGGCCCAACGGGCCTCACGCCTAGGTGATTCGCTTCGTAGGGAGGGCAGCTAGCCATGGACACCACCCCGGCGCTCCTGGAGATCAGGGATGTGAGCAGGTCCTTCGGGGAAGTCGTGGCCCTTGACCACGTGAGCCTGGACATCCATGAGAACGAGTTCTTTGCCCTGCTGGGCCCTTCAGGGTGTGGCAAGACCACGCTGCTGCGTGTCATTGCAGGGTTCGAGCAACCTGACTCGGGCAGCGTCACTCTCGACGGCGGAAACCTCCTATCGATTCCGCCTGAGAAGCGCGCGGTCAATCTGATGTTCCAGTCCTATGCCCTGTTCCCGCACATGTCCGTCGCCAAGAATGTGGCCTACGGGTTGGTCTGCGAGGGCATGGCAAAGAAAGAGATTTCGGCTCGTGTTGATGAGGTGCTGGAGACGGTCGGGCTCTCCGACAAGAAGTCAGCCCTGCCGAAGACCCTGAGCGGGGGTCAGCGTCAGCGCGTGGCACTTGCTCGAGCCATCGTCAAGCGCCCTCGGCTCCTCCTCCTGGACGAGCCACTGTCCGCCCTTGACCGCAAGATCCGCGGTGAGATGCAGATGGAACTCAAGCGCCTTCAGCATGAGGTCGGGATCACCTTCGTCGTCGTCACGCACGACCAGGATGAGGCCATGAGTCTGGCCGATCGAGTGGCTGTCATGGACGCGGGGGTGGTGAGGCAACTCGATACCCCCTTGGATCTTTACCGGCGCCCGCGCAGTGTTTTCGTGGCTGATTTCATCGGATCCAGCACCATCCTGCGGGGCACCTATCGGGAGGGTCGGTGGCTCTCCTCGACAGTCCCTGCCATTCCTGTCCCGCCTGCGTGCGATGGGGCGATCGCCATTGCGCTGCGCCCTGAAGCAGTGGATCTCGTCGCGATCGATGATCCAAGGTGCGTGCTGCGCGGGGATGTGGTCGAGGTCTACTTCCAGGGTGACCACGCACTCGCTCAGGTCCGTGTCGACGAGACTCTTTTCCTTTCTGCGGTCCAGGGCGACGTGCTTCCGCAGAGGGGCGCGCGGGTCGGCCTGACGTGGACGGAATCAGCGGTCATCCCGCTGTCCTCCGATTGATCGGGTGGGTCACACAACCGGTGGGCGACCCTCGAAGGGGGTCGAGAGCACGATCGTGGTGCGCGTGGACACACCGGCGGCTGCTCGAATGCGGGCCAGCAGATCCTCCAGGTCAGCGGGCTCGGTGACGCGCACCTTGACGACGTAGGAGGCAGAGCCCGCCACCGACCAGCAGGACTCGATCTCCTCGAAGCCCTCCACCCGCTGCGGGATGTCGTCGGGTGCCGAGGGGTCGAGCGGGGTGAGGTCGATGAGCGCGGTCAGCGGCAGGCCGATCGCGCGAGGATCGATGACCGCGCGGTAGCCCGAGATGACCCCGCGCTCCTCCAGGCGGCGCACGCGCTGGTGGACCGCCGAGGTGGAGAGGCCGGTCTCACGGGCGAGGTCGGCGTAGGACATCCGACCCTGGGCCCCGAGAAGAGCCAGGATGCTGCGGTCCAGCTCGTCCTCCATGGGGGGAGTCTCCCAGGTGCGGGGCCTCTCGCGGTCCCTCCTGGCCTTTCCTCCCTAGGTCACAGGGGGATAACGGCTCCTTCGCCACACCGGACTCATCCGTCACACTCCTGCGGGGATTTGCCACGATAGGGACATGGCAGGCAGGCATGCCCGCCCGGACACGGGGCGGAGCGGAGTCGCGGTGCGCCTCGCGGGCGTCGTCGCCGGCATCGCTGCGCTCGCCGCCGTCGCCATCGTGGGCGGTGTGGCCTTCGGCCTGTCGTCGCCGTGGACAGGTGCGACAGCGGTTGCCTCCATCGTGACGCCATCACCTGTCGAGGACGACGTCCTCCTCGAAGGTGATGCCGCAGACGCGGTTGCTCCGGTCGCGTACACAGCGGAGCAGATGGGCGCTGAAGCCGCTCGCACCTACTCCCCTGACATCAACGTGCTCGAGTGGGACAAGGATCCTGCGATCATCTCGACCGTCTATCCCACGCGCGTCAAGGATCTCTACGGCGTTGGCACGGTGATTCGCGTCGAGTTCGCCTATCCGGTGCCCGACAAGCAGAAGGCACTCCTGGAGCAGGCCGCCACCGTGACCGCGAGCAAGCCCTTCGGCGTCGCCGCGTGGAGTTGGCCGAACGACACGACGATGGCCTTCCGTCCAGTGGAGTTCTGGCCGGCCTACACCGACGTCAAGGTCGATTTCGACTGGAAGAAGAACGGCCTCGCGACCTTCGATCCCACGGTGAAATTCCGGGTGGGACGCGAACTCATCTTCACGATTCCGGCGGACAAACTCGTCGGCAAGGTCAAGCGCGATGGCCTGACCATTCGCAAGGTCCCTGTCTCACTGGGCAAGCCCACCTGGGAAACTGCTTCGGGCGTCAAGACCATCCTCGAGCGCTACGCCATGAAGCGAATGGTCAATCCCGGCCCTCGCGAGCCCTATGACGTGGACGTCCCCTACGCGCTTCGACTCACCCCGAGCGGTGAGTACCTCCACGCCGCTCCATGGAATCTCTACAACCTCGGCGTCGCCTCCACATCGCATGGCTGCACCAACATGTCGATGGAGGACGCCATCTGGTTCTACGAGCACGCCTTCGAGGGAGACCCGGTCATCACCACCGGCACCGGCGTTGACCTCGACTGGTACGAGGGGCCCGGAGCGATGTGGAACATCGAATGGGCGGACTGGACCAAGCGCAGTTTCTCCCTGGCCTAGGCCCCGCCCCTCCTGCTGAGCGCCCCCGAGGGGCCGTCCCCGCGGCTGTGCGGCATGATCGACCCTCCCCTTCTTTGGGAGGCATGCCGTGGGGGTCAGCCGAGAGCGAGAACTCGCCGCCGAACGCGCGGTGGTGGGCTCCCTCTACGACCGGCTCGATGAGGTGCGACGACGGACGCGTGGGGATCTCCGCCGGGCGCAGAATGATCAGACGGCGGGCACGCCGGCGGCGCTGACCGAGCAGGATGCCTTCGTCAAGCTCTACGCCGAGCGATTGCAGGCGCTGGAGGCAGCCGAAACCCGACTCTGCTTCGGCAGGCTCGACCTAGCTGATGGCCAGTCCCGCTACATCGGCCGACTGGGACTTGCCGACGATGACCAGCGACCCCTGCTGACCGACTGGCGCGCCCCCGCGGCCGAGCCCTTCTACCAAGCCACCTCCGCGGATCCACGCGGCGTCGTACGCCGTCGTCACATCGTGACGTCCGGGCGCGAGGTGACCTCCCTCGAGGACGATGTGCTCGACCTGTCAGCACTCGCTGAGGGCGACTCAGGAGTCCACGCCGAAGACGTGCAGGGTGGGGGAGTCCTCATGGCGGCGCTCGCCGCGCGCCGCACCGGCCGCATGCACGACATCGTCGCGACGATGCAGGCCGAGCAGGACGCCATTGTGCGCTCCCCCCTCGAGGGCATCCTCGTGGTCGAGGGGGCACCCGGATGCGGCAAGACGGTTGTCGCACTGCACCGTGCCGCCTACCTGCTTTACACCTACCGCGATCGGCTGGCGCGCAGCGGGGTCCTCATCGTCGGCCCCAATCGCATCTTCCTTCACTACATCGGCCAGGTGCTGCCGGCGCTGGGAGAGACCGCCGCCGTGCTCTCGACGCCGGGGCAGCTCTACCCGGGCGTGGATGCCACAGCGTGGGAGCCCGCCGACGTGGCAGCCATCAAGGGACGAGCGGCCATGGCTGAGGTCATCCACCGCGCGGTGCGTGCGCGCCAGCGCGTGCCTGATGGGCCTCGCACATTGGACGTGGGTGGCACGACCATCACGCTCACCCCTGAGATGGTGATCGCTGCACGTGATCGCGCACGCGCATCTCGCCGTCCTCACAATGTGGCGCGACGCACCTTCGCGCTCACGCTTCTGGACGCGCTTGCCAGGGAACTCGCCGAGGCTCGCCATCAGGAGGTCGACGGTCACCGCGACATCCTCATCGGCGACCTTCGTGAATCCCGCGATGTGCGTCGTGAGGTCAACCTTGCCTGGATGCCCATCACACCCGAGAGGCTCGTCTCCGATCTCTACGCCGACCCGGACCTGCTCACGGCGGCTGCGCCGAGCATGCGCGCGGACGACCGGGCCCTCCTGCAGCGGCCGCGCGGCGCCGCCTGGACCACGGCCGACGTACCCCTGCTCGATGAGGCGGCGGAGTTGCTGGGCGTGGAAGACGAGGCTGAGCGCCAGGCCCAGGCTCGAGCCGATGCCGAACGGCGCGCCGAGCAGGAATACGCCCAATCCGTGCTGGAGATGACGGGGACCCGTGGAGTGTCCGCCGAGCAACTGCTCGACAGGTACTCCGGCCCGCGGGAGATGCTGTCGGTCGCCGACCGTGCATCCGAGGATCGCGAATGGGTGTACGGCCACATTGTTGTCGACGAGGCGCAGGAACTGTCACCGATGGCGTGGCGTGTGCTTGCCCGGCGATGCCCATCGCTGTCGATGACCGTGGTGGGTGATCTCGATCAGACCGCCTCGGTGGCCGGTGCGAGTGAATGGGCCTCGGCGCTGCGCGACATCACGAAGTCACGTCACCGCACCGAGCAGCGCTGGCGCGTCGAGAGGCTCACCGTCAACTACCGCACGCCCCGCCCCTTCATGGACCTCGCGCGCGAGGTGCTCCTGGCCTGCGGACGCGAGCCTGCTCCCGTGGAGTCGATCCGTGACGGCGAGGATCCGGTGATCCTCTCCGTGGCCGCACCCGAGGATGTCGCCGAGTTGGTGGCGACTGCGGCACTTCGCGAGGATGCCGGTCGGGTCGCGGTGATCACCGC
>JBEGMG010000055.1:0-3724 GCA_041183165.1 Actinomycetota bacterium
GGGCTGGGCGCCTTCCTCGCACGGCTGCGCGAGGCGGAGTGCTACGACGAGTCTCCCAAGCGTGACGAGATTCCCACCGGTGATGCCGTCGTGCTCATGACGGCCCATCGCGCCAAGGGCCTGGAATTCCCCCACGTCGTCATCCCCGGCATGTGCCAGGCGGTCTTCCCGAGCGGTCGTGGCCGCGACCGCTGGCCGGCGAGCGCTGCGGTGGTGCCGTGGGCGCTCCATCCCGATGCTCCCGCGCACCTCGCGGCGTTCCCCGATCGCGACTCGCAGCCGCGCGCCAAGGACCACCGCGAGTTCATCGCGCGCTCAAGCGATGCTGAGTTGCTCGAGGAGCGCAGGCTCGCCTACGTCGCCCTGACCCGGGCCGAGCACAGCCTCACCGTGAGCGGGCACTGGTGGGGACCCTCGCAGCAGCGCCCGCGAGGCCCCGGACCGTTCCTCCAGGAGATCCGGGATTGGTGCGACGAGCACGGCGGACACGTGGCCGTGTGGGCGCCGGAGCCACCCGATGGTGCGACCAACCCTGCCATCGACGCGCGGGTGACGCCCTGGCCGGCGGAGCAGGACCCCGCGCGCGCCCGCATCCTGCGCGACGTCGCCCGCGAGGTGAGAGCGGCGCGCGAAGCGCCGGGGCAGGTGCCCGACGACCTGGGCGCAGACGAGCGCGCGCTCATCGACTCCTGGGATGCCGACATCGTCGGGCTCCTGGAGGAGGCGCGCCGCGCGCGAGCCCCGATCGCGGTGCGCGTGCCCGACGACCTCTCCGCGACCGCCCTGGTGCAGCTCGCCCGGGACCCCGACGCGTATGCACTCGATCTTGCTCGGCCCATGCCGAAGCGTCCGCACCCCGCGGCGCGACTGGGCACGGAGTTGCACTCCTGGATCGAGGGCCAGTACGCCGTGCAGACGCTCTTCGACCTCGAGGAGCTCGATGCTGCAGACGATCTGGATACCGATCTCGATCTCGCCGCACTGCGCGCCGCCTTCCGGCGCACGCCCTATGCCGCACGAGCTCCGCTTGCCGTGGAGGAGCCCTTCGCTCTCGCGATCGGCGGTCGTGTGGTGCGCGGGCGCATCGACGCGGTCTTCGCCTCCGCCGACGGGGGAGTGGAAGTCGTCGACTGGAAGTCCGGTGGGAGGGGCAGCCTGAGCGACCTCCAGCTCGCCATCTACCGGTTGGCGTGGTCCGAGATCGCCGACGTCCCCCTCGAGCGGATCGACGCGGCCTTCGTGCTCGTGCGCACCGGTGAGGTCATCCGGCCCGAGCGACTGCTCGACCGTGCCGACGTGGAGCGACTGCTCAGCGGTCCTTGATCTCGCGGCGCGCGTCGGGATCCGCCGTGGTCTCCTCGGGGGCGACCGCCTTCACCCCGATGAGCTTGCGCATCCATCGACGGCAGGGCTCCTCGACGATGCGCCACATGAGCCACGCGATGACGAAGGAACCGGCGATGGCGAGAACCACCGACAGTGCGTAGATCGGTCCTGACTCGATTCCGACGGCGTTCATGCCCGCGCGCCAGACACCGAACCACACGAGGTGCGTCATGTAGAGCGAGTAGGACACGACACCGCCGAGGATGAGGGTGTCGGTGCCCAGCCAACGCGCCTGACCGTGTCGCGACAGGGCGAGCGCGCCGATCCAGATGATGAGCGGGGGCACGAGCCACAGGTGGAAGAAGGGAGGCAGCGGCTCGGCGTCGGGGTCGTTGAGGGTGAGCGGTGACTGAGCGGCGGTCCAGCGGCCCAGGAAGACGGCGGCGGCCACGACAAGCGCCGGCATGAGCCACGTCACGGCCGTCGCCACGCGCTCGACCCGCGGACTCGGGTCGCTCGCGCCCGCGGGGATAAGTCGCAAGACGATGAGATAGGTGATCGCTCCCGCGGTGAACTCCGTGAGGACGCGGATGACGGAGCCCCACAGATCCGTGTAGTAGGGATCGATCGTGAGACTGCCGCGCCAGAGCAGAGGTGCCATCGCGGCAAGCCATGCCAGCAGGAGGACGGGCGTCGGCACGCGCTTGTGGAGGAGGAAGAGGAGCAGCACCAGCAGCGGGAAGAGCAGATAGGCGAGCCACTCCATCGACAGCGACCACGCGACGACGTTCCAACCGCGATCCGGGTGCGGGCCCCACTCCTGGATGAGGAGAAGGTTGCGCACGTAGTCCCAGGCGTTGAGCCAGGGGCGGTCCTTCTCGACGCCGGTGATCCACACCTGCGCGATGACAGCGAGCCCCGCGACATTGAGCATGACGAAGTGCACCGGATAGATGCGCGCGAGGCGAAGCCACCAGAAGTTCGCTGCGGAGCCGAGGGACAGGCGAGGCCCCATGCGGGTGAGGTATGTGTGGGCGATGATGAAGCCCGACAGGGCGAAGAACAGGTCCACCCCCAGTCGCCCCACCCGGATCACGTCGCTGAGCACCGGGATATCCATGACACCGATGCGATCCAGCGGATCCTGCAGGTGATAGAGCAGCACCCAGAAGGCGGCGACGAAGCGAATACCGGTCAGCTGCCGGATGAAGATCGCCATGTCACCTCTCGCCTCGTGAGTGAAGGCCCCATCGTCCCACGCACGGGCACGGCTACCCTCGGGCCATGCCGCAGCCCATGACCGATTCCGCCCTTCTCGCGGACCTGGCCCTCGCGCGCGGCGGCATCGATCGCCGTGCGGAATCGCGATCCGACGACGAATGGCTTGCGCAGGCCTGGGCGGATGAGCGCACGCGAGTGCTTGCCGTCCACGACGGAATGATCGCGGTGGACTCCCCGCCGGCGCACCTGCGTCCGATACGCACGTCCGACGTGGCCGCTGATGCCGAGCGACTCCTCCTGGGCACCGACTCGGCCGGAACCACCTGGTTTGCGGCGCGCATGCCCGTCGAGGGTCCGCAAGCGGGTCTTCGCGAGGTGGGCGCCGAGCTGAGCGGCGATGACGTGGCCCTGGCGACGATGGCGATCGCACTCGACAACTGGCACGGGGCGCACGAGCGGTGCTCGCGGTGCGGGGCGATCACCGTGCCAGCGCAGGCCGGCTGGGTACGCCGGTGCCCGGAGGAGGGCAGCGAGCACTACCCGCGCACGGATCCGGCCGTGATCGTGCTCGTGCTCGACGCGGACGATCGCGCGCTGCTCGGCCGCCAGGGTCGCTGGCAGCCGACGTGGTTCTCCACGCTCGCGGGCTTCGTCGAGCCCGGTGAGTCCGCTGAGGCGGCCGTGCGTCGGGAGATCCTCGAAGAGGCCGGCGTCACCGTCGATGCGATGACGTATCTGGGCAGTCAGCCCTGGCCCTTTCCGTGCTCGCTCATGCTGGGCTATCACGCCTGGGCCACGAGCACGGACATCGTCGTCGATGGCGAGGAGATCGTGGAAGCGCGGTGGTTCTCTCGCCAGGAGCTCGCGGCGGCGTGCGCATCAGGAGAGGTCGCACTGCCGCCCGCCGTCTCCATCGCACGACGCCTGATCGAGCGCTGGTACGGCGAACCGATGAGCGGAGACTGGATCCGCCCCTAGGCGGTGCGTGCGAGGAGCGTCAGAGCCCGAGCTGGGCCTTGACCTGTCCCAGCGAGGGGTTGGTCATGGTCGTGCCGTCGGCGAAGAGCAGGGTCGGCACGGTATGATTGCCGCCGTTGACCCCCTCGACGAATGCCGCTGCCTCGGGATCGGCCTCGATGTCGACCTCGACGACCTCGATGCCCTCGCGGCCGAGCTG
>JBEGMG010000056.1:0-4232 GCA_041183165.1 Actinomycetota bacterium
TGAGCAGGTGCGGATGCGGCAACTCGCGCACGGCGACGGTCGTGCGGGTCGGACCGGTGTGGTCGAAGTACTCGGCGTAAACCTGGTTGTAGCCGGCGAAGTCACCCATGTCGACGAGGTAGCTGGTGACCTGCACCAGATCGGTGAGGTCGCAGCCGACTGAGCCGAGGATGTCGGCGATGTTGTCGATGACGGCGCGTGTCTGCTCGCGGATGTCCAGGTGCACGCTGCCGTCTGCAGCCACATCGACGCCGGCAAAGGAGTCATCGGCACGTCGACTGCTCGTGCCCGAGACCCACACCAGATCGCCCACGACCTTGACGTGGGGGTAGGCGCCCCGGGGTGTTGCCTTTCCGGGCACGACGCGGGACAGCCCGACAGGGGCGCCTCCGCCAGCCCGCCGGGAATCGCTCGCATCACCGGACATGCGCTCATTCTCTTACCCCGGGGCCATGCTCGGCAATTGCCCATCCGTGAGTCCTTAGGGCAGCAGCGCGCGGGTGAGCGCCTCACGGCGGATGGCGGACACCTGCGAACCGGGATCGAGGATCTCGTAGTGCGTGTCGCCGGGGATGAGAGTGAGATCGGCGTCGATGCCGTTGGCCTGCAGATGTGCGAGGTAGGCCTCGCTCTGCGACACGGGCACGTCCTCATCGGCGGTGCCGTGAAGCAGCAGGCGGCGCGATCCAGGGTCGGGTGTGAGTGCCTGCGGGTCGGTGACGGCGTACCGCTCCGGCACGTCCTCGGGTCGCCCGCCCATGAAGGTGTCGATCGCCCCGTCGCCGAGCCGCTCGCGACTGCCGAGCGCCAGGCACGCGACGGGTGCGTGCAGGACGACGAGATCGAAGGCGGCAGCATGCGGATCGGCGCCCGGGGCCTCTGCCGGGAGCGATCGCCGTGACGTCGCCCACGCAGCGAGGCCACCGCCCGCGGAGTGGCCCAGGAGCGCGCGCCGAGAGGTATCGATCCCGTGTCGCGCCGCCTCCGCCAGGCCCTGATCGATCGCGAGCACCACATCGCTCATCGTCGTCGGCCACGGGAACTCGTAGGTGCGGTACTCGATGCTCCACACCGCGAAGCCGTGGGCGGCGAGGTCGAGTGAGGTCGCCTCCTCGAGGTCGAGTCGCCAGACGGGGCGCCAGTAGCCGCCGTGGATGACGATGACCAGCGGAGGCCTGTCGGTGTCGGGGATGAACCACTCGCCAAATTGGCGCGGCTGCTCTCCGTAGGGCTCGATGAAGCGCCGCATCCCTACGCCAGACGCCGGGCCAGCCCGACAGGGGCGGCTTCGCCGACCCGCCGGGCCAGAGCATCCGCGACCCGCCAGCAGTCCTCGTACGTCGAGTAGAGCGGCACGGGCGCGAAGCGGATGATGTCGGGATTGCGTGTGTCGGCGATGACGCCGTCGAGATCACGCAGGATGGCGGCGATCTCGTGAATATCGCGCGTGAAGCGCACCGAGATCTGGCAGCCGTGACGCGCGGAGTCGGCGGGCGTGACGATCTCCAGTGCGCCGGGCGGCGCTGACTCGGCGACCTCGGCGAGGAGCTCGCGAAGGTATCCGGTGAGGCGCAGGCTGCGCGCGCGCAGGGAATCCATACCCACGTCGTCGAAGACCTCCAGCGACACCTGGACGGGAGCCATCGCGAAGATCGGGGGGTTCGAGACCTGCCACGCGTCGGCCGTCGGCGGGGGATCGAACTCGCGGTCCATGCGGAAGCGCAGATCCGAGCGCGTGCCCCACCACCCAGCGAGCCGGGGCAGTGACGTGTCGCGGGCGTGACGCTCGTGGATGAAGCAGCCGGCAAGGGAGCCAGGTCCGGAGTTGAGGTACTTGTAGGAGCACCAGGCTGCAAAATCGACGTCCCAGTCGTGGAGGGTCATGGGCACGTTGCCGGCTGCGTGCGCGAGATCCCAGCCGACGTAGGCGCCGACCTCATGGCCTGCGTCCGTGATCGCGGGCATGTCCATCCATTCGCCGGTGAGGTAGTTCACCGCGCTGAAGAACACGACGGCCACCTCATCGCCCAGCTCCTGGATCTTGGCGACGACGTCCTCGGTACGCAGGATGTCTTCGCCCTCGCGGGGGCGCATGCGGATGATGTGCTCGTCAGGATCGAGGCCGTGCCAGCGCACCTGCGACGCGATGGCGTAGCCGTCGGAGGGGAAGACGATGTCCTCCATGAGCACCTTGGTGCGCGAGCCGCTCGGTCGGTAGAAGGTGGCGAACATCAGGTGGATGTTGACGGTCAGGGAATTCATCACGACGACCTCGTGCGGGAGCGCGCCGACGAGTCGCGCGGTGGGCTCGGTGAGAGCCTCGTGGTAGTCCTTCCATGGTCGCGGCCCAGTGAGCTGACCCTCGACGCCCCAGGTGGCCCACCGCTCGAACTCCACGAGCAGTGCCTCGCGCGTGCCCCTGGGCTTGAGTCCGAGTGAATTGCCGGCCATGTAGGCCACCTCGGGGTACGCCGATCCGGGGGCATCGGGGTAGTCCAGCGGCGGCACGAACGGGGGGATGAGGAACCTGTCGCGCCAGCCGGGGTCAGCCGCGTCGAGCGCGGGGTCATGGGGGCGCATGCGTCAGATTCTCGTCCGTGCAGACCAGAGTTCGGGGAAGGCCTGCCGCTGCAGGCTCTTCTCGAGCCAGGACAGGCCCGCGGATCCGCCCGTGCCGCCCTTCGCGCCCATCGCTCTGCGCACGGCGATGAGATGCCAGTAGCGCCAGGTGCTGAACTCCTCGGCGATGTCGGTGAGCGACTCGGCCAGCTGGCGCAGGGGCTCGCCGTGGCCGGTGTCCTCGTAGACTTTCACCCACACGTCCTCGACACCCTCGTCCCACTCGTGCGTGCGGGTGATCTCGGCATCGAGCACCTCCTGCGGGACGGCGTAGCCCTGTCGGGAAAGGTAGGCGAGCGCATCGTCGTAGAGGCTCGGTGCCTCGAAGGCCGCGACGAGCTCGGCGTAGTGATTGCCGGCGACATGCTTGTGCGGGCGCATGAGCGCAGGGTCCTTGAAGCCCATGAGGAATTCCATGTGGCGGTAGAGGAACGACTGGAATCCGGATGCCTCGCCCAGTGCATCGCGGAAGGCGTTGAAGTCGGTGGGCGTCATCCACTTGAAGCTGCCCCATGATGCATTCAGTCCACGGAAGTGGTCGTTGCTACGCCGCAGTGCGATGAGCGCCTCGGGCAGGTCGTCGTCGCGCAGGGCGCGCTGGGCGGTGCGCCACTCGAAGGCGATCAGGTTGAAGTAGAGCTCCATGATCTGAGAGAGGACGAGGAACATGTACTCGCCGGGCTCGTCGGTCATGGTCCGCTGCAGGGTCGCCAGGGTCGAGGCACGGACGTAGGCGTCGTAGGGGGTCGTCTCCTCGAACTCCACCTTGGGCGCCTGGGTCGGGCTCTGCGGGGTGCCTTCTGAGGTCCCGCCCGCGGGGCGACCCGACTGCCGGTTCGAGGGGTTGCGGCGGCTGGTCATGGGGTCAGTCTGGCCCTTGGCAGGGTGCGCCCACCAGGGACCTTCGGCATCTGCCGGATCGAGCAGAGGAGATGGGCCTACCTCCCGCGCGAGCATCATCCGAACGGCTGAGGAACCATGGGCCCCGCCCATCCGTCAGCATGGGTGAGAGCCGGACGGCTCAGCCCCTCGCCAGGGGCAGACAGGAAGCAGGATCACATGCGCTCGAACGCCCGTCGCGGCCTCAGCATCGCGGCCGCCAGCATCATCGCCCTGGGTGGAGCCGGTGTGCTCACCGCCTGTGGCGGCTCGTCCGAGAGTACGACGTCCAGCTCTGCTGCGGCGCCGTCGGAATCCACCGGAGGGGAGGCCGGCATGATCGGTCCCGTCATCGTCGAGCCCGGCCAGACCACCGCAGAGGTGGCCGTGGGTCGCGTCATCACCTTCAATGTCGACGACGTCATGGCCTGGACGATCTCCTCCAGCGATGAGGCCGTCCTCGCGGTCACCGCGGGGAAGGACGACGGCTCGGCACAGTTCCTCCCCGGTGGCGAGGCACTCGCGCCGGGCACGGCCGAGGTCACTCTCACCAGCATGGACAACCCCGATGAGACCTGGGTCGTCACGGTGACCGTGACGCAGTAGGGCCAGTCTCACGGCGATCCCCCGGCCGACACCCGATGGTGTGACCGGGGGATCGCTGTCTTTCATGGGGGATGAGGAGCACACTGGGGCCATGTGGTGGCTGCTCATCGTCGTTGTCCTCCTGGTGG
>JBEGMG010000057.1:0-15535 GCA_041183165.1 Actinomycetota bacterium
ACAAAGAGGGTGACCATCGTGGGCGCGACCCAGGGAGCGGATCCGATCTTGACGGGATTGCGATCGTTCCTGTCCGGCGGCGGGGTGTAGTCGTCGCGCTTACGGCCCTTGGACTCCGGCACGCTGGGTCTCCCTCCACGCACGAGCCCCTCGGCCCGAGATCGCATCGCACTTCCCAAAGGGTACCGAGGAGTGGCCGGTGGGTTCCGGGCGGTCGAGGTGCGCCAATTACACAGTTGTAGTTCTCCCCAATTGGGGAAACCCTGTGGATAAGTCCTTTAAGCCACGCCTAGCGGGGCCAGCATTGTCCACAGTTGCCCCGTGCGCCACATCGTCACCACGACCAGCGCGCCCAGGATCGCGAGCACGCCGAGGACCTGCCACAACACGCGCACGGACCGGAAGGGCGGCGGTGTCCAGACGAAGACTCCCGCGACCAGAGCGCCCACGACCAGGCCGCCGAAGTGCGCACGCCAGTCGACCTGGGGGCTGATGAAGCCGATGACGACGTTGATGCCAAGCAGGATGAGCACCTGCGTGATGTCCCAGCGCAGACGCCGGCCGGCGACCACGTAGGCGCCCATCAGTCCGAAGATCGCCCCGGAAGCGCCTACCGAGACCGTGCGCGGATCGGAGAAGACGTAGGACGCGACGCTGCCACCCAGCGCGGCAACGACGTAGAGCACCGTGAAGCGCACATGCCCCAGCACGCGCTCGAGCGTCGGTCCGAAGAGGAAGAGGACGTACATGTTGAAGGCGATGTGCAGCCACGAGCCGTGCAGGAACGCAGCGGTGAGGAGCCGCCACCACTCGCCGTAGAGGGTGATGCCGAAGGGCCACATGCCAAACTCCTCGGCCACCGCGTCGACCCCGGCAGCGAACTGCCAGAGGAAGACCGCGACGGTGATGCCGATGAGGGACCAGGTCACGTAGGGCTTGGTGATGACACCGCCGCCCGCCACCGTGACGGGCTGGCGCACCGTGCGTGCGGCCTCTCCCACGCAGTCGGGGCACTGGAATCCCACCGAAGCCGAGCGCATGCACTCGGGGCAGATGGGATTGTCGCAGCGGGTGCAGCGGATGTACGTCGACCGATCCGGATGCCGATAGCAAGCCGGTGCGGGTGGCGGCACGCTCGGTGGCACGCCGGGAGGCTGGGTCACCCGCGCGTGACGGTGACGCCCGTGATCTCGACCGGCGTCACCGGTCGGTCCTGCGCTCCCGTGGACACCGCGGCGATTGCGTCCACGACGTCCCGCGACGGCTGGTCGGCGACCTCACCGAAGATCGAGTGCTTGAAGTTGAGCCACGATGTCGGTGCCACCGTGATGAAGAACTGCGAGCCGTTGGTATTAGGGCCGGCGTTCGCCATCGCGAGGAGGTAGGGACGGTCGAACTGCAGCTCGGGGCTGAACTCGTCCGCGAAGCGATACCCGGGGCCGCCCGTGCCGGTGCCTAGCGGGTCGCCGCCTTGGATCATGAAGCCGGGGATCACGCGGTGGAAGATCGTGCCGTCGTAGAGCGGCTTGGTCGTCTTCGTGCGCGCCTGCGGGTCCGTCCACTCCTGGGTGCCCTCGGCAAGCCCAACGAAGTTCTTGACCGTCTTGGATGCCTGGTCGGGGAAGAGGATGACGTTGATGTCGCCCATGGAGGTGTGCAGGGTGGCTGTGAGATTCGAATCCGGCATGGCTGAATCCTTTCACGCCGACCGCGCTATCCCGACTCCCGGGGGTGGTGATGGTTCAGTCCTAGGCAGTCGCTGCGCGGGCCTGGTCGATGGCGTCGAGGAAGACCTCCACCGGCTGGGCACCCGAGACGCCGTACGCCCGATCGATAACGAAGAAGGGCACGCCATTGGCGCCGAAGGTGCGGGCCAGCACCTGGTCTTGCACGATCTGGTCGAGGAACGCCGTACCCGTGAGCATCTCGCGCGCGGCATCTGCGTCGAGGCCGACCTCTGAGGCGAAGGCGACGAGGTCATCGACGCTGAAGACGCCGCGCCCCTGCTCGAAGTACGCCGCGTACATCGCCTCCAGGAGTCGCTGCGCGGTCACCGGATCCTGCTCCTGCGCCCACAGCACGAGCCGATGGGCGTCGCGGGTGTTGCCGGTCATGCACAGGTCGAGGTGATAGTCGAGGCCGGCAGCAGCCGCGACCTCGGTGACATTGGCCATCATGGCGAGAGCTTCATCACGCGACACTCCATACTTCGCCGCGAGATGGTCGATGGTGGGTTCAGTCGTCGTGCTTGCGGTCGGGTCGAGCTGGAAGGCCCGGTGGACGATCTCGACATCATCCGCGAGACCGCGCTGCTCTAGCGCGCTCTGCAGGCGCCGCTTGCCGATGTAGCACCAGGGACACACGACATCGGCCCACACTTCCACCTGCATGGCTGCAGTCAAGCACGGCCCTGATGTGCCCTAACAGTCGTCTCCCTTGTGCACCTCCGGCCGATGTGGAACTCTTCACTATGTCCTCAGCCCCCGTCCGAGTCGGACTCGCGCTCCTCTCCACAGCAGCCCTGCTGCTGACCTCTGCTGTCTCCTCCGCGAGTGCAGCCCCCTCGGCCGCGCAACCAGGTCCTCGTACCCCTCAAGCGAACCTCGACTGGCGACCCTGCTCCGACGAGGACCTCCCGGCGCGCGCGCGGTGCACGTGGGTCACCGTGCCGCGCGACTGGGCTGAGCCATCGACGTCGGGTACCTACCGCATCCGGGTCGCCAGGATCGCCGCAGTGGGGGACCGGATCGGGGTGCTCACCTTCAATCCCGGTGGGCCGGGAGGCGCGGGTGTGGGTTTGCTGGACCTGGTCTATCAATGGTTGCCTCCGGAGGCCAGAGATCGCTTCGACGTCGTGGCGTGGGACCCCCGGGGCGTGGGACGGTCGGAGCCCCAGCTGCGTCCCTGCACGTGGAATCAGCCGACGTTCCCGGCGACAGGTCCGATTGACGTCACCGCGCTCAGCCAGGAGTGGTACGACGCAGTCGCGCAAGCCAACGAAGAGTGCGCGTCGCTCAACGCCGCGCATGTCGGGAATCTCGGCACGTGGCAGGTGATCCGCGATCTCGATGCCATCCGAAGCGCGCTCGGTGAGCGTCAGATCACCCTGTGGGGCATGAGCTATGGCACGACGGTCGGTCGTGCCTACGCACAGGCGTTCCCCTCGCGGTTGCGCGCACTTGTGCTCGACGGAGCCATCGATCCGGCACCCAGCATGCATTCCTACATGCGCGAGCACATCTGGAGTGACGTGACGGCGGTGCAGCGCATGCTGGGCGCGTTCGGCGGTCGTTACACCAAGACCTACAACCGGGCCATGCGGTACCTCGAAGAGAATGTACTGACCTCTGAAGGAGACACACTCACTCGCTGGCAGTTTGGCATCTACATGCAGGCCCTCTCCACACGTCAGGGGTCATGGCCTGCTGCCATGAAGGTGCTCGACCAGGTCGAGCGCGCACTCGCAGACCCGCGCGAACGCACCGCCGAGCGCGTCAAGCGCCTCGCCGACCTCATGGACCTAAGTCAATTGCCGGATTGGTCGCCGGATCCACTCCCCACCCAGGCGAGTAAGTCCAATGAATTTAATTCGATCCTCGGCTTCGTGAACTGCAGTGACATGCACGACCGGCCCAGTGTGGAAGCCCTCGCCCGAGCCGGGGGCGAGGCAATCGGCGTAGGGGGCACGTCCTACCTGGTCCCCCTCCTCAGAGAAGGCGCGCAGTGCGCCGGGCTGCCGCCACTGGGCCGATCACTCCCCGGGCTGACCACCATCCTGCGCCTGTCACCTCGGCCTGTTGTCATCAATGCGGTCGCCGACAACGCCACCCCCTATCTGGGTGCTCGTGAACTTGCGAACGCCTTCGCTCGGGCGCCGATGGTCGTTTACGACGGGACTCAGCACGTCGCCTACGGCCGCACCTCCGCGTGCATCGACAGGCCTGTGACGAACTACCTCGTCTCGCTCACCCTGCCGCCGCGATCAACCGTGTGCCCTTTGGCGTGGCGCGCACCCGCCAGGACATGAATGTGGAGGCTAGGGGACTCGAACCCCTGACTTCTGCCTTGCAAAGGCAGCGCTCTACCAGCTGAGCTAAGCCCCCTGTGGACCCCCAGATATTACGGGATCGCGTTCGATTCGCCGGACCGGCTCCAGGTCTCCCGGCAGATTGCGCCCTACCGCCCCGCGCCATGCGTGGTGGGCGACCAGGCCGCGTCTGCTCGAAAGCACCGCCTTGAGATTGCCGCGCACGCGAGGCGACGCGAGGTACGCCAGGAGTGCGCCGATGCCGAGCGCCTCGACGAGCACTGCGATTTGCAGACTCCACGCGTCGGCAACGCCCGTGATGATGAGCGCCCCCACGGGGGCGACCACGGTGATGATCGCCGAGTAGAGCGCGAGGACCTCGGCCTCCTGCTCCTGCGGGGCACCGCTCTGCACCGCCGCGCTCGTGAGCACGCTTGTCATGTTGAGCGCCATCCCCAGCGGCACGAGCACGACCATGAGGACAACCAGGCGGATCCCTTCGCTCAGAACGGGTACTGCAGCGACAAGCGCCATGGCGATCATCAGGATGATGAGCGCGACGACAGCAATGTGCCAATGCGAGTACTTCTTTTCTCGGAAGGACAGGATCGGTGCTACGAGCGCCATCCCGGCGTACACAGACGACAGCAGCAGGGAGAAGATCACCGCACTCGTGCCGATTCCGGTCGAGACCTGGGGCAGTAGGTTGAGCAGCGGCCAAGCGACCAACTGGACGACCACGGCGATGATGACGAAGTTGCGGAGCACGTCAGCATCGCGCACCACGCCGAGAGCCTCGCGAACAGAGGTGCGTCCCTGTCCGCGGGGAGCTGCTCGCACCTCGGGGAAGAGGGAAAAGGGGATCACGTAGATCACGTAGGTGATGCCGTTGAGGAGGAAGAGGCTTCCAGGGCCCCACGCATCCAGCATGAGCCCGCCGACCAGCACGCCGAAGATTCCGGCGATGGCGCTGAGCGACATGAGCACCGAGTCGAGTGCCGCAACGCGGCCACCAGGGGCGATTTCGCGCACGAAGTCGTTCCACGCCGGGAAGATGAAGGCGCCGAGGATGCCGTTGAGGAGCGACGTGGTGAGCAGGAGCCAGAAGCTGAGGTAGCCGAGGTCGAGCAGTGCGCCTGCCACGATGAAGAGTGCCGCCTTGAGCATGGCAAGCCAACCGCAGGCCCATCGCAGGTCGTAGCGCAGGGTGAGTCGTGTCGCCGGTCGCATGAGCACGAGCGCGGGCAGCGCCGATGCGGCCATGATGACGACGGTCGCCATGAGACTGCCGGTGATGATGTAGGAGACAAACGAGAAGGCGAGCATCGCCACGGCGGAGCCGAAGTTGCTGAAGGTGTAGACCGCCACCAACGCCTGGACGCGTGGATGCCCGCGGACGACCCCCGCGGGGACTCCGCCCCCTCCTTGGGGCTCCGCCTCAGCGCTCACGCGCTGACACTAGAGCGCTTAGGAAAGGTCTGGGACCGAGGTGGCCTCGGTCCACAGGTCGTCCTCGGCCTTGCTCGCCTGGATCTGGCGGTACACGAGGTAGCCGATGCCGGCCAGGGCGATGAGGAGCAGCAGTTTCTTCATGTGGGCCTAGGTGGACTTGAACCACCGACCTCTTCCTTATCAGGGAAGCGCTCTAACCGAGCTGAGCTATAGGCCCCACGCTGCCGCCTGGCAGCCAGGAAAGGCTACACAGCGAGCCTTCCTCAGGCCCCCACAGGGGCTGCCCGGGCGCCGATGCGCCTCCCCACGAGGACGGCGGCGAGATAGATGAGGGCGGCGACCACGATGAGGAACCGGTAGCCGGTGAGTAGGGAGAGGTACTCCAGGCAGCCACCGATCATGGCGCCGAAGAGATTCGCCGCGAAGGCGGCCGTCGGATTGGCCGCCTCCTTGAATCGCGAGGTGAAGTAGAGATTGGCGCAGAAGATCGGGGCGAAGGCCAGGACGACAGCCACGAGCAGCCGCAGCGGGACGGGCAGGGTGAGCAGCCACGCATTGGGGACCAGCCACGCGATCGCCAAAGAGATGAAGAGGGCGGCGATCACCCACGGTCGGCGCGGCGAATACCTTCGCGTGACTTCGATCGCGAGAAGAACGGCGAGCAGCACCCCAGCGAAGACGAGGGCATTGACCAGCCAGGTCGTGCCAAAGAGAAGTGCGAAGGTCGTGATCGAGCGGGTCTCGAGCAGCAGGAACGCCATGCCCATGAGGAAGAGGTCTGCGTAGCCGCGCATCTGCCGCAGCGGACCGCCCACGACGCGGATCGCGATGAGCGAGACGGCGAGGATCAGCCCGATGAGGATGAGATAGAGCTGCGGGATCGAGGCGTCCTTGAGATAGAGGAAGGGTCGATCATCCGCCGATGGCGCCGGGATCTCCTGACCCGACGCCGCGATCGCAGCACGCTCCCAGGTGTCGTCGCAGACGGCGTTCTCAGGCGACTTGCCGATCGCCATCACAGCGAGGGACTGCACCGCGGTGAATCGATCGATGCAGGGAGCGTGGCCGAAGACCTCCTCGACCGTCCCCGCGAGACGGTTGATGAGCCAGTCCTCGCGGTAGTAGTTGTACATCGCGAAGACGCCGTCGGGGCTCAGGTGGTCGTAGGCCTCCTGGATCGACTCTTGCGTGAAGAGATAGGACTCCAGCCGCAACTGACTCGCACCCGAGACGAGTGTGAGTGAGTCAGGCAAGGCGAAGAGGATCAGGTCGTACTCATGATCCGTCCGCGACAGGAAGGCACGACCGTCGTCGATGTACGTCGTCACGCGCGGGTCGGCGTAGGGCTGATTGGGGTTCTTCTCGATGCCGATCTGCTGGATGCGCGGATCGATCTCGACAGCATCGACGTGCTGGGCGCCACGTGACAGTGCCAGGGCGACATCGGTGCCGGTGCCCGCCCCGATGACGAGGACGTTGCGCAGTGGATTGTCGACGGCGCGCTCGTAGGGCCGGCCATAGAGGGGCTCGATCTCTAGGCGCTTCTCGGCATCGAGCACGTTCTGGTGAGGGATGCCGTTGACCTGGATGGCGGTGTAGGGGGGCGCGGTGTTGGTGTAGTCCTGCGTCGTCACCTTGTAGTACGGCGACCATGACACGCCGGGCGTGAGCGATTCGATGGCGAGCAGAACGATGATGCCGATGGCGGCGAGCCACGAGAGGATCGGAAGTGTCTTGCCATAGAGCAACACGAGCGCCACGAGCATGACCGTCGGCCAGATCCACGACGGGGAGCGCAGGAACGCCACCAGGGTGAAGAGAAGCGTCCCGCTCAGTGAGCCGACGATGTCCCATCGATACGCGTCGAGCGCCGTGAACTCGAGGAAGGCGCGGCCGGTGATCTCACCGAGGAGCGTCATCGCAAGCGCGACCACGAGGAAGACGAGAGGCAGGGTCACCCAGGTGGGCAGGCCCGTCGGCTTGACCTCCGTGAAGAAGATGAGCTCGCTCGACGAGCCCTCGATACGCGCGGGGAAGAAGAAGATGAAGGCGATGAGGACGAGGACGGCGACGGGGGCGTAACGGCCCAGGTCACGCGGCTTGCGCGCGCGCAGGAAGCCGAGGCCGATGCCCAGGAAGGACGCCAGCAGGATCAGGTTGGAGAAGTAGGACAGGTGGACGAGGTTGGCCCCGGACCAGCGGATCAGCGCGAGCTGGACGAAGAGCATGAGCGCGCTGGCGACCACGAGCCGCAGTCGCGCCGAGAGCAGGCCGACCGGCTGCGGAGGGGTCTCGATCGTCACGCGCGAAACATTAGCGCCGAGTCATGGCGCGGCGGGCTACCTAGCCGACACGCGCGCCGGAGGGCTCACCGAGCACCGCGACCTCGGAACGCAGGATCGCGCGCACCTGAGCCTCGGAGCGCAGTTCGCGATCGGTCATGCACTGGACGCTGAGTCCGTCGATGAGCGCGTGGAGTCGCCGGGTCTCCGTGTCGATATCTCGAGAGGGGTGCAGCAAGCCCTGCTGCGACATGCCTACCAGGAGCTCGCGCACACCTTCAGCGACCGAGGCATTGAGCCGATGGAGTACCTCGGCGAACTCCGGGTCCGCCGATGCCTGCGCGACGAGCAGGAGCCAGACGCCCGACATGTGCCGACGCCGCTCACTGACCGGGACAAGTGTGTAGAGCGCTTCGGTGACCTTCTCAGGGTCGAGCTCGAGCAGATCCAGCGCGAGGATGTGGTCAGTGTTGGCCTCGATGAGCTGATCGACGGCGAGACCCATGAGCTGCGGCATCGTGCCGACGTAGTGCCCGATGCTCGACTTGGGCATGCCCGCCTCCGCGGCGACGTGGCGCACCGAGACTTCATGCGCCCCATCACGTGCGACGACACGCCAGAGCGCTTCGACGATGACTCGGCGGCGCTCGTCGTGATCCACGATCTTGGGCATGGACTCAGGCTACCGCGTCGGATTCAGACGGCATCCGTAAAGGTCGCCTCGACGCCGCCGGTGATACCCACGGTGAGGTTGTAGAGCACAGCAAACAAACCGGCCAGGATGGACACGAGAGCCACCTCGAGGGCCGCTACGACGACCGTGATGCCCATGACGCGGTCGAAGGCGAGGACAGCCTCGAGGTCGAAGGTCGTGGTGCCCGAGCCGATCACCTCATCGACGTTGCGTGCGAGGGTGGCGATCACTCCGCTGTAGTCGAGCAGCCACCACAGGGCCGCAACCGCGCAGACGATGACGATGCCCAGTGCGACGGCAAGCATGAAGGCAACCTTGGTCACCGACCAGGCATCGACCCGGTAGATGTACAAGCGCGCACGGCGCGGAGCGCGACGCCGAGGTGCGTCATGCTCCGGCGCCCTTGGCTCAGCGGGAGCGGGTGCGGGCACCGCATCGGCCGGTGGCGCCACAGGTGGAAGCCCATGAGCGGGTGTGGCATCGGTCGGACGCACCGCGGGTGCCTCGCCGAGCGAACGCCCGATCGGTGTCGGCTGCCCGGGAGTCACCGTGCTCGACACGTCCGCTCCCCTCTGTCGCACAGGCGCCAGGTGGCGCTATCCGATGATCAGACTAAACCTGCGGGAGCCCATCGGAGGGGTCCTGACCGGTCGTGGCGTCGGACGGGCCCGGCTCGCCGCCGACCGAGGCATCTTCACCAGGAGCAGTCTCGCTCGCGAGGGAGTCCGCTGAGTCGTCCTCGTCGGGCTCCTCTTCGCTCTCACCCGCCCGAGCCACCGCTACCAGACTGCGGTCATCTCCCAGGTTCATGAGGCGCACGCCCATGGTGTCGCGGCCAGATGGGCGGATCTCGTCGACTCGGGTGCGGATCACGATGCCGTCGTTGGCCACGGCGAAGATCTGGTCATCGACGGTGCAGACGACCGCGCCGACGAGACCACCGCGTGCCTCCACCAGGCGCATGGCGCGCACACCGAGGATGCCGCGGCCCTTGGGCGACCACTCCTCGACGGGAGTGCGCTTGGCATACCCGCCGTCGGTGACAGTGACGACGAAGGAGCCCTCGCGTACGACGTCCATCGACAGCAGAGCATCGTCTTCGCGGAAGCGCATGCCGATCACGCCACCGGTGGCGCGACCCATCGGTCGGAGTGTGGCGTCATCGGCGTGGAAGCGTGCGGACATGCCCTTGCGCGACACGAGCAGGAGGTCGTCCGACTCGTTCACGAGCTGGGCAGAGATGACCTCGTCGTCCTCGCGCAGATTGATCGCGATGACCCCTCCGGAGCGATTGGAGTCGAACTCCGACAGTCGGGTCTTCTTGACCATGCCCCCGCGCGTAGCGAGGACGAGGTAGGGCTCAGCCTCGTAGTCGCGCAAGGTCAGGACCTGCGCAATCTCCTCATCCGGCTGGAAGGCGAGGAGGTTGGCCACGTGCTGACCCTTGGCATCGCGACCGGCCTCGGGCAGCTGGTAGGCCTTGGCCCGGTAGACACGACCCTTCGTCGTGAAGAAGAGGATCCAATGGTGGGTCGTCGTGACGAAGAAGTGCTCGACCACATCGTCCTGGCGCAGAGCAGCGCCCTTGACTCCTCGACCACCACGGCGCTGCTGCCGGTAGAGATCGGTCTTCGTGCGCTTTGCGTAGCCGCCTGACGTGATCGTGACGACGACATCTTCCTCCGCGATGAGATCCTCGTGGCTGACGTCGCCGTCCCAGGGGACGAACTGCGTGCGTCGCTCATCGCCGTAGTCGTTGACCACCTCGGCGAGCTCCTCGCTCACGATGGAGCGCTGGCGCGGCTCGGACGCGAGGATGTCGTTGTAGTCGGCAATGCGGGCCATGAGCTCGTCGAACTCATCGATGATCTTCTGGCGCTCGAGGGCGGCAAGGCGTCGCAGCTGCATGTCGAGGATTGCGGTGGCCTGGAGTTCATCGATCTCGAGCAGCCCCATCAGACCCGTGCGAGCGTCCTCCACCGTGGCCGATGCGCGGATGAGCGCGATGACTTCATCGAGGGCGTCAAGGGCCTTGAGGTAGCCGCGCAGGATGTGTGCGCGCTCCTCGGCCTTGCGCAGGCGGTAGCGGGTGCGGCGCTGGATGACCTCGATCTGGTGTGCGATCCACGAGCGCACGAACTGCTCGATGCTGAGAGTCCGCGGGACACCGTCGACCAGGGCGAGCATGTTGGCGCCGAAGGTCTCCTGCAGTTGGGTGTGCTTATAGAGGTTGTTGAGCACCACCTGCGCGACCGCATCGCGCTTGAGCTCGACGATCAGTCGCATACCCGTGCGCGACGACGAGTCGTCACGCACATCGGCGATACCGCCGATCTTGCCGTCGCTCACGAGCTCGGCGATGCGCAGCAGGAGGTTGTCGGGGTTCACCTGGTAGGGCAGCTCGGTGATGATGAGGAGCTGGCGCCCCTTGGCGTCCTCGTCGACCGTGACGACCGCGCGCATGGTGATCGCACCGCGACCGGTGCGCAGGGCGTCCTCGACGCCGCGGCGACCGACGATGAGGCCCCCCGTGGGGAAGTCGGGGCCGCTCACGCGCTCGATGAGTGCCTCGAGCGCCTCCTCACGACTTGCTTCCGGGTGCTCGAGCATCCACTGCACGCCCGAGGCGACCTCGCGGAGGTTATGCGGAGGGATGTTGGTGGCCATGCCGACGGCGATGCCGGCGCTGCCGTTGACGAGGAGGTTGGGGAAGCGGCTCGGCAGCACGACGGGCTCGAGGGTGCGTCCGTCGTAGTTGGGAGCGAAGTCGACGGTCTCCTCGTCGATGTCGCGCACCATCTGCATGGCTAGCGGTGCCATACGGCACTCGGTGTAGCGCTGTGCAGCGGGCGGATCGTTGCCCATCGAGCCGAAGTTGCCCTGACCCTGCACGAGCGGGTAGCGCAGTGACCACGGCTGGGCCAAGCGCACGAGGGCGTCGTAGATCGCGGTATCACCGTGAGGGTGGTAGTTGCCCATGACATCGCCCACGACGCGGGCAGACTTGGAGAAGTTGCGATCGGGGCGGTAGCCGCCGTCGTACATCGCGTAGAGCACGCGGCGGTGGACGGGCTTGAGGCCGTCTCGCACATCGGGCAGCGCACGGGAGACGATGACGCTCATCGAGTAGTCCAGGTAGGACCGCTCCATCTCCTTCTGGAGATCGACCGGCTCGATGCGACCTCCTGGCGGGATCACGTCGATGTCATCGGGCACGTCAGGCTCCTGTCGGCTGGGGTGTCGTCGTACGGGGGATCACGGGTCTAGATGTCGAGGAAGCGGACGTCACGTGCATTGCGCTGGATGAAGTTGCGGCGAGACTCGACGTCCTCGCCCATGAGCACGCTGAAGGTTTCGTCAGCCTGCGCAGCGTCATCGAGGGTCACCTGCAGCAGCACGCGGCGCTCGGGATCCATGGTGGTCTCCCAGAGCTCGTCGGCGTTCATCTCGCCGAGGCCCTTGTAGCGCTGGATGCCCTCCTCCTTGGGCAGTTTCCTGCCGGCGGCCACTCCCGCCTCGATGAGCGCGTCGCGCTCCGCGATCGAATAGGCGTAGTCGGGGGCCTCGCGCTGCCACTTGATCTTGAAAAGCGGCGGCTGAGCGAGGAAGACATGGCCCTCGGTGACGAGTTGCGGCATGAAACGGAAGATCAGCGTGAGCAGCAACGTGCGGATGTGCTGACCATCGACGTCGGCGTCAGCCATGAGGACGAGCTTGTGGTAGCGCAGGCGGTTGATATCGAAGTCCTCGTGGACGCCGGTGCCCAATGCGGAGACGAGTGCCTGCACCTCATTGTTTTGCAGGACCTTGTCGATGCGGGCCTTCTCGACATTGAGGATCTTGCCGCGGATCGGCAGGATCGCCTGGGTGCGAGGGTCGCGGCCCTGGCGAGCGCTTCCGCCGGCGGAGTCGCCCTCGACGATGAAGACCTCGCACTCCTCGGGCTCCCGGCTGGAGCAGTCGATGAGCTTGCCGGGCATCCCGGCGCCACCGAGGAGGCCCTTGCGGTTACGCGCGAGATCGCGGGCCTTGCGCGCCGCGATGCGCGCCGTGGCGGCGTTGACCGACTTGCGCGCGATCTCCTTGCCCTCGGCGGGATTCTGCTCGAGCCATGCGCCGAGCTGATCGTTGACGACCTTCTGGACGAAGGTCTTCATCTCGGTGTTGCCGAGCTTGCCCTTGGTCTGTCCCTCGAACTGCGGCTCGCGAAGCTTGACGCTCACGATGGCCGTGAGTCCCTCGCGGACATCTTCGCCGGCGAGGTTGGGGTCCTTGTCCTTGAGGATGCCCCACTCGCGAGCGAACTTGTTGACCAGCGTGGTGAGTGCCGCGCGGTAGCCCTCTTCGTGCGTGCCACCCTCGGTCGTGTTGATCGTGTTGGCGAAGGTGTGGACCGACTCGGTGAAGCCGGAGCTCCACTGCATGGCGATCTCTGCCTGCAGGCCCTTCGCGTCATCCTCGGACGCGAGTTCGATGACGGTGGGGTTGCCCACGCCCTTGGTGGCGTTGAGATGCCGGACGAAGTCGGCGATGCCGCCCTCGTAGTAGTAGGTGATCTCAGCGATGCCCTCGGATTCCTCGCCACCGAACTCCTCGACCAGGCCGGGGCGCCGGCGCTCGTCGATGAGGGTGATGGTGAGGGCGCGATTGAGGAATGCCATCTCCTGGAACCGTCGCGCGAGGGTCGCCGTGTCGTACCAGGTCGTTTCGAAGATGTCCGGGTCCGCCCAGAACGTCACCGTGGTGCCGTGCTCGTCGGTCTTCTCGCCCCTCTTCAAGGGAGCAGTGGGTACGCCGTGCTCATAGGTTTGAGTCCAGACATAGCCGTCGCGCTTGACCTCGACCTCGAGCCGAGTCGACAGCGCGTTGACGACGGAAACACCGACGCCATGGAGACCGCCGGACACGGAGTAACCGCCGCCGCCGAACTTGCCACCGGCGTGAAGGACGGTGAGGACGACCTCGAGCGCGGGCTTCTTCTCCACGGGGTGCTCGTCGACCGGGATGCCGCGGCCGTTGTCGGAGACGCGGACGCCGCCGTCCTCGCGAAGGGTCACCGTGATGTGGCTGGCGTAGCCCGCCATCGCCTCGTCCACGGAGTTGTCGACGACCTCGTAGACGAGGTGGTGCAGGCCCCTCTCGCCGGTGGAGCCGATGTACATGCCGGGGCGCTTGCGGACGGCGTCGAGCCCCTCGAGGACGGTGATCGCGCTGGCGTCGTAGGACACGGGCGGAGGGCCTCCTTCAAGGGCACGGGCCAGCGGGAGCCAGCCCGCATGGGGGAAAACGACTAGTTGCTCATCCTAACGCTCCAGCCGACATGAACATGCCCGAGAGGGGGCCTGTGGACGACGTGGCGCGATCCACAGGGGGGGTCACGATGACCATGGTGGACCCGGGGCATTTGCGGCTCTCAGGGCCGCCTGTCGCCCGGCGGCGGGGGTTCGGGCTAGCCTCCCCCCGTGCGGATAGCCACCTGGAACGTCAACTCGGTCAAGTCCCGACTGGATCGCCTCGTGGACTGGCTCGAAACAGCCCAGCCCGACGTCCTGGCCCTCCAGGAGCTCAAGTGCGCGACGGGCGACTTCCCGGAGATGCCGATCCAGGCCCTGGGCTACGAAGTGGCCGCCCATGGAGACGGTCGCTGGAACGGCGTCGCCCTTCTCTCACGGGTTGGGCTGGAGGACGTCGTGCGCGATCTGCCGGGTCAACCGGCCTACGACGGCTCGGTCGAGCCGCGCGCCATCGGTGCGACCTGCGGCGGCGTACGCGTGTGGAGCGTGTACGTGCCCAACGGACGCGAGCCGGATCACCCGCACTACAGCTACAAACTCGACTGGCTCGGCGTGCTGCGCGACACCGTCGTCGGCGAACTGGCGAGCGCGCCCGATCGGCCCTACGCCGTCATCGGCGACTACAACGTCGCCCCCGAGGACTCCGACGTCTGGGACATCTCGCTCTTCGCCAACTCCACGCATGTGACGCCCGCCGAACGGGCGGCCCTGGCCGACCTGCGCGCGACAGGTTTGGCTGAAGTGATGCCGCGGGCGCTGAAGGGCGAGCCCTATACCTTCTGGGACTACCGCGACGGCGCATTCCACAAGGGGATGGGCATGCGCATCGACCTGGTCTACGCCAATGCCGCCTTCGCTGGCCGGGTGCGCGATGCCTACGTCGACCGTGATGCACGCAAGGGCAAGGGCCCGAGCGATCACGCACCCGTGGTCCTCGACCTCGACGTCTAGCCCGGATTGCGCCCGTTATCGACGCTAAGAGCAGCGTGAGCGTCGTTTTCGGGCGCCCGGGCGGACGTCTGATCCTTGAGCCACGGGAGGACATCGGGGGCGCGATCGAGGCAGCCTCCGCCCGGGTCATCCTCGTCGGCGGGCACACCGTCCTGGCGCACGATGTCGCTCTGCGGATGCAGCGCATCGCGCACAATGAGGCCGGCGTACCAGAGGGTGGCCACGACATGGACGAAGGTGAAGAAGGCGTACCACTGCGGTGTCATGCCCTTGGCGTCCTCGATGCCGTAGCCCGAGAGGTACCACCAGATCGCGATGAAGTAGCTGATCTCCGCGGCTTGCCAGATGAGGAAGTCGCGCCACCTGGGCCGGGCGAGTGCAGCCAGGGGCACGAGCCAGATGACGAACTGCGGTGAGTAGACCTTGTTGGTCACGGCGAAGGCAGCCACGACAAGGAAGAGCATCGGGATCAGGCGCGGACGCTTCGGCGCGAAGAGGATGAGCGCCGCGATTGCGAGGCAGAGCACCAGGAAACTGCCCATCGCGACGGCATTGAGCATGTCGGCGGGTACACCGGGCACGCCCCACAGCGTGATGGCGTACCAGATCGAGCCCCAGTCCATGCCGCGCGTGCTGCTGAAGTCGTAGAAGTGCCGCCAGCCCTCGAAGTTGCCCAGCATGAAGGGCAGGTTGACCACGAGCCACGCAGCGGCGGCGCCCAGGATGAGGCGGGCGAAGTCGCGCATCCGGCCCGCGCGCAGGCAGAGCAGCAGCCACGGCCCCAGCAGGATGACGGGGAAGAACTTCGCCGCGATCGCCAGGCCGAGGACCACGC
>JBEGMG010000058.1:0-5380 GCA_041183165.1 Actinomycetota bacterium
TCATTCGCCACGGCACTTCTTGCGGGGCCGCCGCGCTGGTTCTCGTCCTAACGGCGACTGTTACCCTCGGTGCCTCCCCAGCCCCCGTAGCTCAGGGGATAGAGCGCCGGTTTCCGGTACCGAAGGTCGCAGGTTCGAATCCTGCCGGGGGCGCTCCTCGCGACCGAGGCACCTCGCACCCGATTCATCCCTATGCTTCGCCCGTGTCCCCGACCGTCCTGACCGAGCGCGAGCGCCGGCGCAATCGCCTGTTCACCACGAGTGGCGTCGTCATCGAGTGGTACGACTTCATGGTCTACGGACTGCTTGCCACGACACTGCAGCAGGTCTTCTACCCGACCGAAAACGCGACCGTCGGGCTCATCCTCACCTTCGCGACCTTCGCGGTGGGCTACATCGCCCGACCGATCGGCGGACTCGTCATCGGTCGGCTCGGCGACACCAAGGGCCGCAGGTTTGCACTGGTGCTCTCGACGACCCTCATGCTCATCCCTCTTGCCATCACGACGATCCTGCCGACGTATGACCAGATCGGGATCCTCGCGCCGATCCTGCTGACCCTCATGCGCCTCATGCAGGGCTTCTCCGTGGGTGGCGAGTACTCCGGTGCTCTCACTGCCCTGAGCGAGTCCACAGGGCAGTCCGGCCGCGGGCGCAGCGTGTCCCTTGGACTGGCGACCGCGATGGGTGGCAATCTCCTCGCTTCCCTCGTCGTCTTCGCTACGACGGTCATCTGGGGCCAGGAGGCGCTGGCAGAAGGGACCTGGCGCATCCCCTACGCCGTCGGCTTCGTGCTCGCCGTCGTCGCCGTGCTCATGCTGCGCAAGATGCGCGAGACCGAGTCCTTCGAGTTGGCGGCGCAGGCAGGCGACACGGGTGCTCCCGTGCGCTACCTGCTGAAGGCCTATCCAGGCGCAACCTTGCTCATGCTCGCCCTAGCGACCTGGAGCGGCGTGACGGTCTACACCCTCATCTCGTGGATGCCGTCCTACCTCGAGACTGTCGTCGGCATTTCCGACGCACGCGCGGACCTCGTGTCGGCGCTCATCTCGGTCATCTACATCGTGCTCATCATCCCCGTGGCGGCTCTGGGCGATCGGCGTGGGCGTCGGCCTCTCATGGTCGGGGCAGTGATCGCGTACGTCGTGCTGGCCATCCCCTCGATCCTGCTGCTCAACAGCGGCGTCGTCGCTGGAGTGCTCCTTGCCATCGTGGTGCTCGCCGCGATCCAGACCTTCGTCGACTCGACGACGACGACGGAGATGACCCAGCTCGTGCCCACGCAGGTCCGCTACACGGGCCTTGCGCTGACCTACAGCATCGGCATGATCATCGGCAGCCTCACACCGGCCCTCGAGGAGTCGCTCCTCGGCTCGACGGGCAGCGCGCTCGTCCCGGCCTTCGTTCTCATCGGGATCTCGCTGTTGCTGATCCCCGTGATCGCGGTCTTCCCGCGATATGTCGCACGGGCGCAGGCCGAGGGAGTGACGTCGGACGTTTAGTCGGCCGAGGCGAGGCAGTCGGTCTCGAGATGGGTGACATTCTTCAGGATGGTCCCCAGCGTCTTGGCCTGCTTGCGCCAGTCCTTCGTCGGCGCGAGGACGACGCTGGCCTCGATCGCGTTGCCGAATGAGGTGGAACTCACGCGCACCGAGATCATCGCCGTGACCGGCATTGGGGACATGCCAGGGGGAGTCCGCGTGCCCTTAACGAGGAAGGACTGCGTCTGGGCACCCGCCTCCTCCTCCACGGGGTATTCCTTGACCACCGACACCCCCGTCAATCCCTCAGACCGATAGGCGTCCACGATGGCGCCCAGGGCTTGCTTGGTGTCCATGGGGACCGGTAGCGGCCCGCCGCCTAGTCCGACCAGCATCGTTCCCGTAGGCGACGAGATGTCGAGACCGCACTTGGAGTGCTTGTCCGTCCACTTCTTCGTCGGCACCCAGTACACCCAGCCCCCGGGCGCCTTGCGCACCCACGTGCTGGGCACGCCCGGTGGCGCTTGCGACACGGGTGCGGCGTACACGGGCGCGACGGACGACACCAGCGCGCACGCAACCACGAGCGCGATAGCAGATCCCCATCGTCGAATCATGGCGGCAGTATGCGCTCGCCATTCCCGTGAAGTCCAGGGTTCAGCACACGCTCCGCCCCGTAAGGCCCTAGCGTTCCGCCAAGACGACGAAGGGATTCACCATGTCCGCCCAGAGAGACCGCCTGGACCCCGCCTCGCGCGAGCCCTTGGAGGCGCTGCTCACGGCCGTCCCCGGTGGCTTCAACGCCATCCCCGACATCGTCGAGCGCCGCGCCTTCGTTCGGCAGCTCCTCCAGACGATGACCGCCGACCTCCCACCCAACGATCGCGTGGTCACCGAGGAGCGCACGATCCCGGGGCCTCCCGGAGGCGCGGATGTCACGGTGCGGATCTACACCCCCGCCGATGCCACAGGCGTCGTGCTGCCCGGGATCCTCTACATCCACGGCGGCGGGATGATCATCGGAGATCTGGAGGGCGAGCACCTGCGCGCGCAGATGCTGTGCGAGTTGGTCAACGCCGTCGTCGTGTCGACCGACTACCGCAAGGCGCCCGAGCATCCCTACCCCGCGCAGGTCGACGACTGCTATGCCGCACTCACCTGGCTCGGCCAGCACACGACCGAACTCGACATCGACCCGTCACGTCTCGCCGTCTATGGCGGCAGCGCCGGCGGCAACCTCGCTATCGCGACGACCATGACGGCGCGCGACCGGGGCGGCCCGGCCATCGCGTTCCTCATGGCGCCCTACCCGATGATTGACGACCGCAATGAGACACCCTCGAGCCACGAGGTGACCGAGGTCGGGATCTGGGACCGTGCGGGCAATATCGAGGCGTGGTCATGGTTCCTGGGCGGCAATCCCGCCGATGGCTACGCCGCCCCCGCCCGCGCCGCCGAGCTTGCCGGGCTACCGCCCACCTTCATCGACGTCGGGGAGATGGACCTCTTCCGAGATGAGGACATCGCCTTCGTCGCGCGACTAACCCAGGCCGGCGTGCCCACCGAGTTCCACCTCTACCCGGGGGCGTACCACGCCTCCGAGGTGTTTGCCCCCGAGGCGCCGCTCAGCCAGCGGATCTGGGCAGCCCGCCTGTCGGCGCTCGCACGGGCTCTGCACCCGTGACATGAAGGCGACGATCTTCGACGGCACCACGGTGCGTCCCTACGAGTCGACGGACAGTCAGGCGGTCTCGACCACGACCCCGTATGCCTGGGTCGATGTCATTCCCTCCGGCCCACAGGATCCTGAGGTGCTCGCCCTGCTGAAGAGCATGGGCTTCACCGACATCGTCGCGGCGTACACCTCCCGGACCTACTCGGGTGGGATGTTCCAGGCGTTCGGCGACAATGTGCTGGGGAGCACCTACGCGTGCGCCGACCAGGCGGACAACCCGCCGGTCCTCATCCATTGCGCGTGGAACGCCGGGTGCATCATCACGATCCGCACCGGAGCCGACAACGCCATCTCCACCGCCCTCGAGGAGTTGAAGCCCCGCGCACCGAAGCTTTTCGCCGCCCCCGGGCCAGTGCCCGGCATCCTCATGCAATTGATCCTGGACAGCATCGATCGTCAACTCACCGACCTCCAGACGAGCATCGCGCTGCTCGACGGCCAGATCATCCTTGCGGCCGACCCGGGCCAGCTCACCCAGCTCCAGCAACTGCGCTCCCCCATCGAGGCCCTCGCGACCACGATTCCCGGCTACGCGGAGAATCTCAGCGAGTCCCTCGTGGGAGCCGGATCCATGCCCGGCGTGGACGCCGAAGGGACGCAGTCCCTGCAGACGTACTCGGCGTGCGTGAACGACGTCGTGCAGCGCATCGACAGCGCCGGCTCAGATATCCGCAGCGCCATCCAGGACTACCAGGGCCAGGTGAGCGCGGCCCAGGGCAACCGCATCAACCAACTCACCCTCGTGTCGATCATCTTCCTGCCCATCACCTTCATGACCGGCTACTTCGGCATGAACTTCCAGTGGCTGGTCAATTCCGTCGAAACGTTCTGGTCCTGGGCGATCCTCGGGGCGATCCTGCCGATGGCCGCGGTCATCCTGTCGATCTGGCTGCTCCAGCGCGGTGGGTTCAATATCGGCAAGGGCCACCAGCACCGATTCCACGTCCGGGGACTCGGACGCACGGTCGCCGGTGCGCCATCGACGGGGCAGCCCGGCGACTCTCCCCCGCCGCCGACCGCTGCTTCATAGCGTCGACCCGTAGGGTTGCCCGGTGCTCGCCACCTGGCAGGCGATTGCCGTCGCGGCAGCCGCCGTCCTCATCCTGTCGCTGTGGGTCCGGCGAGAGCACGGAGACCGCGCGGCCGTCATCATGCTGGCCCTGGCCGCCGCGGCGCTCGCCTGCATCTGGATCGCCTACGAGGTGCTCCCCATCGAGCAGTGGCGCAAGGAGAGCCTGCCCGTCGGCCTGGCGATATTCGCACTGCCCGCCCTCGCCGGGCTGGTCATCGCCGCCGCCAGGGCGCGTGCGGATGGCACGAGTCTGCGCGCGACGGACGCCCTCTATCTCGCCCTCCTGTGGTCGACCCCCGCCGTACTGCTCTACGTCTCCCAGCGCAGGCCCTTCGGCAGTGAACTCGCCGACCTGCTGTGGTGGGCCGCGTGCAGCCTGGCGATCTACATCCTCGTGCCCGTTGCCTACGCGCGCATCGCGGGGCAATCGATCCGCTCCTACGGCCTCTCGGTGAGGTTCGTGCGCAGCGAGGCCACCCTCGTCATGCTCATCGCACCCGTGGCACTCGCCATCGTCTGGCTCGCCTCCGCCGATCAACGCTTCCTCGACACGTACCCGTTCTACGGCGGGGACGGCTGGTCGCTCATCCTCTTCGAGGCGGCGTACGGCGCCACCTTCGTCGCGTTGGAGTTCTTCTTCCGGGGCTTCCTCGTCTTCGCGGGCCAGCCCGTGCTCGGAGTCCATGCCGTCCCCGTGATGGCCTTCGCCTACTGCCTGCTGCACCTCGGCAAGCCCATGCCCGAGGCGGTGTCGAGCCTCATCGGAGGGCTCATCCTGGGCTATCTGGCCCTGCGCCTGCGCTCGATCCTGGCCGGCGTTGTCGCGCACCTCACCATCGCCTGGGGCATGGACGCTTTCGTGCTCTCGCGCAGTTAGCTGTCACCGCGAGCAGCGAGTACAGCGTCGCGGACGGCCAGGGGGAATCTGCGCGAGTGGCCCACATATCCCGCGAGCGACACCGCGTCGCCCTGGGACGCATGCAGCAGCCCAAGCATCGCCCCGAGTCGCCGCGCACCTGTGCGGCGCCCGCCGAGATCCGGTCGTGCCGTCGCCGCCCGTGCTCGCGACCACACCCTGGCAACCGCACCGTC
>JBEGMG010000059.1:0-6833 GCA_041183165.1 Actinomycetota bacterium
ACTGCATGCAAGGCCAGAGTCTGCGCTTCGACTGCGTCAGGCGGCTCCACGATCGTGCCGCCCGCCTCGAGCACATCAGCGACAAGAATGCCGACGTCGGTGTAGTCGACCTCCCACGTCCCGTCCGTGCGCTGCCGGGAAGTACCTCGGAGGCGCGCTGCCCCGTGGGTCGGCAATTCCACGAGAGCCATGCCCGTGGTCGCGGGCTCCACAAGCTCGTCGAGAAGCCGTTGGATGTCGCTGCGATCCGCGGACGGGAACTGCTCTCGCAATCGCGTGAGTGAGCCCTGGATGCGCGAGAGTCGAAACACGCGACCCGCATCGCGCTCGCGGCTATGGCCCACGAGGTACCAGGCGCCGTCACGGTGGGCCGTCGCCCAGGGCTCCACGGTCCGTTCCTCGGGTGCCGCACGACCTCTCGCCAGATAGTCGAAGCGGACGACCGAGCGCGAACGGATGGCTTCCCACAGCAGGGGCAGGGCCTCCTCGCCCGTACCGGGTCGCCCCGGCAGAAGCGGCGACCACCGATCTCCCGTGGCTGCCTCGATCTTGCGCAGGGCTGCTCCTGCCTCGGCTGTCAGGGCCGCTTCGCTCCACACCCGAGCCGCGAGTCCCAGCACGGCACGCTCCGATGCATCGAAGTCGATCGCCGGCATGGCATAGGCATCCTCATCGATGAGGTACCCCTCTACTTCGCCCTGGGAATTGACGATGGTGTCGATGGGGATTCCCATCTGACGCAGTTCGTCCTTGTCTCGTTCGAACATCCTCTCGAAGGCGTCATCGCTTGACGCGTCTCCGTAGCCGGGTATGCCCTCTCGTAGTGCGGCACGACTCACCGGACGACGTGCCCCGAGCAGGCAGATGACGAGGTTGAGCAGGCGCTCCGTGCGATCGGTCGCCATCGCGGTGATCAGCCCACGGCGAGGAGGTCGATCACGAAGACGAGCGTGCGCCCGGCGAGCCGATGCGCACCTGTCTCGCCGTATGCGAGGGCGGGCGGGATCACGAGTTGGCGCCGGCCTCCTTCACGCATGCCGGGGATGCCCTCCTGCCAGCCTGCGATAAGCCCCGCCAGGGGGAATCGAATCGGCTCGCCGCGATCCCACGAGGCATCGAATTGCTCACCGGTCTCGAAGTCGACGCCGACATAGTGCACGAGCACCTGCGCGCCGGGCGTGGCCTCCGCACCATCGCCGACCACGATGTCCGTGATCACCAATTCGGCGGGGGGTGGTCCTTCGATGAAATCGATCTCGGGCTTCTCGGTCACGTCCGTCCTTCCGTCAGGGGCTGGAGATCATGTCGACGACGAAGATCAGTGTCTCGTCGGGCTGAATACCCGAGCCGGGGGGAGGCTGGGGACCGTAGGCGTCCGCGCCGGGGATGATGAGCAGGCGCCGGCCACCGGGCTTCATGCCGGGAATGCCGTCCTGCCAGCCCTTGATGACCCCGCTCAGCGGAAAGCTCACCGGCTCGCCGCGAGCCCATGAGGAGTCGAAGACCGCGCCGGACGCCAAGCCCACGCCGCAGTACTGCACGGTCACCGTGGCACCCGCGGCAACCTCGTCTCCGGATCCAGGGACGACATCGGCCGTCACCAGTGACGTGGCCGGCACAGCACCCTGCAGGACGGCCACCGTCGGCGCGACGGCGACGTCGGCCGTCGTGGCGACCTCTCCCTCGACCACGGACCCCTCGGGCGGCGCGTCGGTGGTCGTCGGGGGGGCGATCTGGGTGCAGTCGCTCGTCGACCAGGGAATCCCGGGGACGGCGGAAGAGGAGTCTGGGGCCGCGGAGGTTGTCTCCGACGAGGAACCGCCGGAGCTGCAGGCGGCGAGAGCGACCGCGGCGATGCATGCGGAAACGACGACGAGGGGCTTCTTCATGCCGATCACCTTAGTCGCGGGCACACCTACATGCTCGCGATGAGCTTCTCGACACGCTCATCGACGCTCGCGAAGGGGTCCTTGCACAGCACGGTTCGCTGGGCCTGATCGTTGAGCTTCAGATGGACCCAATCGACCGTGAAGTCACGTCGACGCTCCTGAGCCCGCCGGATGAATTCACCGCGGAGCCGCGCTCGCGTCGTCTGAGGAGGAATCGATTTCGCTTCGAACACCGCAGGGTCGTGCGTCACTCTGGCCGCCTTGCCATGGCGCTCGAGTAGGTAGAACAGACCACGCGATCGCGTGACATCGTGATAGGCCAGGTCGAGCTGCGCCACGCGCGGATCCGACAGCGCGAGTCCGTGCTTGGCCATGTAGCGGTCGATGAGGGTCATCTTGATCACCCAGTCGATCTCCTCGGCGATACCCGTGAGGTCCTGCGTCTCCACCGCCTTGAGCGTGCGTTCCCACAGATCGAGGCAACGCGCCTGCACTCCATCGGGGTCGTCGGCGAGACCTTGACGATCGGCAAAATCACGGGCCTTCTCGTAGTACTCGGACTGTATTTGCAGGCCCGTCAGTTCACGTCCGTTCGCCAGTCGGACGGTACGCCGCCCGGTCGGGTCGTGGCTGATCTCCCGGATCGCTCTGATCGGGTTCTCCAGGGTGAGGTCTCGCAGCACGACACCTGACTCCAGCATTCGCAGGACGAGATCCGCGGACGCCACCTTGAGAAGCGTGGTGGTCTCGCTCATGTTGGAATCCCCCACGATCACGTGCAGGCGGCGGTATCTCTCCGCATCCGCGTGCGGCTCGTCCCGCGTGTTGATGATGGGTCGACTCCGCGTGGTGGCGCTCGACACTCCCTCCCAGATGTGATCGGCGCGCTGGCTGATGCAATAGACGGCTCCGCGCGGGGTCTGCTGCACCTTGCCCGCGCCACAGATCACCTGACGAGATACGAGGAAGGGGAGAATCGAGTCGGCAAGTCTCTGGAACTCGCCGTGGCGGGCCACGAGATAGTTCTCGTGGCACCCGTAGGAGTTCCCGGCGCTGTCGGTGTTGTTCTTGAAGAGGTAGACGTCACCCGAGATGCCTTCGTCATGCAGGCGCGACTCCGCATCGACGAGAAGCCCTTCCAGGATCCGCTCTCCCGCCCTGTCGTGGGTGATCAACTGAATGACGTCATCGCACTCGGCTGTCGCGTACTCCGGGTGGCTGCCCACATCCAGGTAGAGCCGTGAGCCGTTGCGGAGGAAGACATTGCTGCTCCGCCCCCAGGACACGACACGCCTGAAGAGGTATCGGGCCACTTCATCGGGACTCAGCCGGCGTTGACCACGAAAGGTGCACGTGATGCCGTACTCGGTCTCGATCCCGTAGATGCGCCGGTCCACGGCTAGGACCCCTCGCCCCCGGAAGAAGGCAGGTCCGGCGAGTCGGCCACGCCCGCTGCAGGGGGCTGGGGTCGAGAGACGCCCAGGATGCCCGCAAGACGATCGGCGCTCAGCCGGCGAAAGGTGCGTCGGGGACGACTGCGCTCCAGGACCGCCGCCTCGAGCTGGTCAGGACCGGGGGGCGCGGCCGCGGTGGCTCCCAGGGCGGCAACCGCTGCCCGGACGGCCTCATCGAGAGACAGCCCGCTTCTCCAGGAAGCGCCCAGGGCTTCGGCCACCTCGTCCGCCTGCCCGCCCATGGCGACGTAGCCGTGCTCGTCGGCCACGGAACCATCGAAGGTGAGCCGGTAGATCTCGTCGAGATCGGCGTCCTGGCCCACCTCGGCCACCACGAGCTCCACCTCGTAGGGCTTCGCGGTCTCGGTGAAGATCGAACCGAGTGTCTGCGCGTAGGCGTTGGCCAGGCTGCGACCCGTGACATCGCGGCGGTCGTAGGCGTAGCCGCGCATGTCGGCAAGGCGCACTCCCGCCACCCGGAGGTTTTCGAACTCGTTGTACTTGCCCACCGCCGCGAAGCCGATTCGGTCGTAGATCTCGGAGATCTTGTGCAGGGATCTCGAGGGGTTCTCGGCGACGAAGAGGATCCCCCCGTCGTACTGAAGTACGACAACGCTGCGCCCGCGCGCAATGCCCTTGCGCGCGTAGTCCGCCTTGTCCTTCATGATCTGTTCGGGAGAGACGTAGAACGGCACGCTCATCGCGCACCCCCCGGCAGCGGGGCATTGGGCCCATCGGGGCTGGTGAGTCTCGCTCCCACCACTCGCTCGACGACCTCGCCGACTTCGGCGTCCGGGAGCATGCGCACGCCGTCGGCATCTGCGACAGCGATGACCGGGAAGATGCGGCGGGTGAGGTCAGGCCCCCCGGTGGCTGAATCGTCGTCCGCAGCGTCGTACAGGGCCTCCACCGACGCCATGACGCCATCCTCCGTGGACATGCCCGTTCGGTAGAGCTTCTTCAGCGATCCTCGGGCGAACATCGATCCAGACCCCACGGCATGGTGATCGCGCTCTTCATAGCGGCCACCCGTGACGTCGTAGCTGAAGATGCGGCCACGGCCACGGTCGAGGTCGAAGCCGGCGAAGAGGGGCACGACAGCGAGGCCTTGCATGGCCATGCCGAGATTGCCCCGCAGGAGCGTCGCCAGCCGATTCGCCTTGCCGTCGAGCGTGAGCGGCAGCCCCTCGATCTTCTCGTAGTGCTCGAGCTCAACTTGGAAGAGTCGCACGAGTTCGACCGCCACTCCAGCCGCACCGGCGATGCCCACGACGGAATGCTCATCGGCGGGAAAGACCTTTTCGATGTCGCGCTGGGCGATGATGTTGCCCATTGTTGCGCGTCGGTCGCCCGCCATCACGATTCCATCGGCCGTCGCGAGCGCCACGATCGTGGTGGCATGCGGGACATCGACCGTGCCGGAGCCCGATAGCGCGCGATCCGGTGCAGGCCACTGCCCCGAGTGGGCGAGGAAGTCAGCGAACGAGGAGCCGTGCGCCATGAAGGACTTGGGCAGCCCCCGCGCCCGTTCGAGCGTCACTGCCCGCCCTTCTGAACGAAGGACTTGACGAACTCTTCGGCGTTTTCCTCGAGGACCTCGTCGATCTCTTCGAGGATCGCGTCGATGTCAGCGTCGATGTCGCTAGGAGCCCGCTCAGGGAGGGCGACCTCGTCATGCTCGTCCTGGCCCGTGCGAGCGGAGCGACGCTGGCTGTCCTGGGTGCTCATGGCTACACCCTAGACGCCGTGGCCCCGCCTCGCCGTCCGTGCGGGCGCGGTTCCCCTGTTCCGGCTCACGTCGCGCGCAGGGCCTCGAGAAGTTCCTCCGCGGTGCGGGCCGAATCCAGCAACCCGCCCACGTGGTCCCGTGTGCCGCGGACCGGCTCCAGGGTGGGGACGCGCTGGAGGGCATCCTGCCCGGGAATGTCGAAGATCACCGAGTCCCAGGACGCGGCGGCGACCGCGTCCCCGTAGCGTCGGAGGCACTCGCCCCGGAAGTACGCCCGGGTGTCCGTCGGCGCGTACTCCCGAGCCCTGGTCACGGCCTCGGGCGATGTGAGGCGCTCCAGGCGCCCTGAGGCCTCCAACTTCAGAGCCAGACCGCGAGCCGCTCGGATGTCGGCGTACTGGAGGTCGACAAGTTCAAGTCGGGCGCTGTCCCATCCGAGGGAGTCGCGCCGACGGTAGCCATCGAGCAGGCTGAGTTTCGCCGCCCAGTCGACACGGTCCGCGGCAAGTCGCGGATCCTCCGCGAGATCGACGAGCACTCGATCCCAGCGAGCCAGGATGTCGGCAGTCTGCGCGTCCACCCCTGCCACCGCCTGGCTCTCGGCGAGTTCCGCGGCGGCTTCGAGGTAGGCACGTTGGATCTCGAGGGCTGTGAGCCGGCGACCATCCTTGAGCGTCAGCCGGTGCTGAAGCGTGGTGTCGTGCGATACCGCGTGGATCTCGCGGACAGGATCGGCGAGCGACAGCTCCGCGCGAAGTCCACCAGCCTCGATGATCGCCAGGACCAAAGAGGTGCTCCCCATCTTCAGGTAGGTCGCGGCCTCGGCCAGATTGGCGTCTCCCACGATCACGTGCAGACGACGGTGGCGTTCCGGGTCGGCATGCGGCTCGTCCCGCGTGTTGATGATGGGGCGCTTGAGAGTCGTCTCCAGTCCCACTTCCACTTCGAAGAAGTCCGCACGCTGGGAAAGCTGGAATCCCGCCTCCTTCCCCTCCTGCCCGCGTCCGACGCGCCCGGCGCCTGCAAAGACCTGGCGCGTGACGAAGAAGGGGGTGAGGTCCCGCACGATGTCGGTGAACGGTGTGCTGCGTCGCATGAGGTAGTTCTCGTGACACCCGTACGAGGCACCCTTGTTGTCGGTGTTGTTCTTGTACAGCTGAATCGTGAACGGACCGGAGCGTGTGGCCGCCTCAGCAGCATCGGCCATGATCTCCATGCCGGCCCGATCCCACAGCACCGCGTCGCGCGGATTGGTGACCTCGGGGCTCGAATACTCGGGGTGGGCATGATCGACGTACAGTCGCGCCCCGTTGGTCAGGATGAGGTTGGCGAGTCCGAGGTCGTCGTCGGTGAGCTGGCTCGGGTCGGCCTCAGCCCGCGACATGTCATACCCGCGGGCATCCCTGAGGGGGTGCTCCTCGTCGAAGTCCCACCGCGCACGATGTCGCCTGTCCCCCACCGCGATGCCGTCGTACGACGTCACCACCGCCGAGGACGTGGTCATGGCATTCACGTGGGGATGTCCCGGCACGCTGATGCCGTACTCGGTCTCGATGCCCATCACACGGTGCACGCTCACGGCAACTACCGACGATCAGAGGTACTGGCCGGTGTTGGACACCGTGTCGATCAGGCGTCCGGCTTCGGTGCCCTGCTTGCCCTGGACGAGCGTCCGGATGAAGACGATGCGCTCGCCCTTCTTACCCGAGATCCGGGCCCAGTCATCCGGGTTCGTCGTGTTGGGGAGGTCCTCGTTCTCAC
>JBEGMG010000060.1:0-2568 GCA_041183165.1 Actinomycetota bacterium
GGCCCTTGGCCTTCGCCGCCCCGAGGATCCGTCGAGCTTGGTCGGGGTCGAAGGCACCGCGCTCGATGAAGACATCAGCCCAGCGCGCATACGGCGCGCAGGCATCGAGCATCTCTCCCGCGACGAGATCGACGTAGTCATCGGGTCGGTCGGCGTACTCCGCGGGCACGACGTGGGCACCGAGGAAGGTGGTCTCATCCGTCACGGTCCGTGCGGCGATGAGTGAGCGCACCTCATCGTGGACCGTGAGGCCGTAGCCGGACTTCGCCTCGATCGTCGTCGTGCCCTGACGCAGCGCCTCGGCGGCCAGCCGCGCGGCATTGGCGGCAAGCTGCTCATCCGTGGCAGCCCGCGTCGCGGCCACGGTGGTGCGGATTCCGCCGGCGGAGTACGGCGTACCGCTCATCCGCGCGTCGAACTCCCGCGCGCGGTCCCCTGCGAAGACCGGGTGCATATGGGCATCGACGAATCCGGGGAGCATCGCGGCACCCGCCATGTCGTGGGACACGTCGACGTCGGGAAAATCAGACGCCGGCCCGACCCAGGCGATGCGCCCATCGACCGCCACGATCGCCGCTTCACGCAGGATCCCTAGCTGCCCCTCGCCCGCGGTGGGGTCCGCTGTGGAGAGTTCGCCGATGTTGGTCCAGCCGACGACGGTCATGTCCGGACCACCTGGCGGATCGTGCGGTCGAGTTCCCTCGCCACATCGATAGAGACATGGCTCCCCGCACGTACGCGCTCAACTCCTGCGACCACGACCGTGCGCACATCAGCCGGCGCTGCGGCGTAGATGAGGGCATCGACGATCGCGGTGCCGTCGTGTCCGGCGAGGCGGACTGACGACGTGTCGATCTCGATGAAGTCCGCGGGTGCACCGACCGTAAGGCCCGCGGCAGGGAGGTCGAGCGCCGACGCACCGTTCGACGTCATGACAGCGAGGAGTTCGTCGCCGCTGAAACTCCCGCGCCGGCGGCTGCCGAGGCGCTCGTCGAGCTCGATCGCCCGCGCCTCTTCGAAGGGGTCGATGACCGCGTGACTATCGCTGCCCAGGCACAGACGAGCACCTGCCTCGCGCAGCGCCGGGATGGGACCGATGCCATCGGCGAGGTCTCGTTCCGTGGTCGCACACACGCAGACGTGGCTGCCACCGAGGTCTCGGATGTCGCCCTCGGTGAGGTGGGTCGCGTGCACGGCGGTGAAATTAGCGCCGAGCGCGCCGGCGTCGCGCAGGATCTCGACGGGGGTGCGGCCGTAGGCAGCTACTGCTTCGACGTTCTCCCGGGGCTGCTCGGAGACATGGGCATGTAGGGGCGCACCACGCTCGCGCGCGACCTCTGCGGCGACCGCGATGGCATCCGGAGCCACCGCCCGGACCGAGTGGACGGCGAGCCCGTGGGTGACAAGGCCATCGGAGGACAGCGATGAGGTGCGCTCGGCCCATGCCTCGACGGAACCGTCACTGAAACGGATCTGAGTGGCGTCGAGATCCACGCCTGGACCACCGGCGAGGTAGAGCGTGTCGAGCAGGACAAGACGGATCCCCGCCTCCCGCGCCGCCGATGCCAGGGCGTGCGACATCTCGTTCGCGTCGGTGTACGGCGTGCCTCCGGGAGCATGATGCAGGTAATGGAACTCACCGACGGCCGTATAGCCGGCGAGCAGCATCTCTGCGAAGACCGCGCGGGCAAGCGCGTGATAGCCCTCCGGGTCGAGTCGCGCGGCGGCGGCGTACATCTGATCGCGCCACGACCAGAAGGAGTCGCGACCCCGATGCGTGCGTGACCGCAGCACCCGGTGGAACGCGTGGGAGTGGGCGTTGACAGCACCCGGGATCACGATGCCGCGGAGCATCCGGGCGTGCCATGGAGCATCCACTCCGGTCGAGACCGTGGTGATGACTCCGTCGCGCTCCTCGATGACGACGTGCGCGTGCACCTCGCCCCCGATGACGGCACGCTCGGCCCACCAGGTCGTCATCGCGGCAGGCTATCCGCGGTGAGCAGCTCCGCGAGGACATCGGCCAGGGCCGCTCCGCCGCTCTCGCAATCGGCGTCCTCGGCGTGCTCCTCCGGCGAGTGGGAGATGCCGGTGGGATTGCGCACGAAGAGCATGGCCGAGGGCACACCCACCTCCGCGAGCACGCCGGCGTCGTGACCGGCGCCGGTGGCGAGCATGGGCGCGCCACCCAGCATGCGCGCCAGCGCCGTCGATAGGGAGACGTCGAAGGTCTGCGCGGGAGTGCGCGACTCCATCGCGATCTGCACCTGCAGGCCCGGCTGGTCGAGCATGTCGCGACCGATTGCCTCGAGCATCGCGTCGAGGGTCGACTCATCCTGCGCGCGTGCATCGAGCCAGCCGATCACGTGAGAGGGGATCGCGTTGACTGCATTCGGCGTGCACTGCACCTTGCCCACCGTCGCGCGCGCCGCGTGAGAGATCGAGTCACGCGAGGCAGCCTCGCGCCGTGCCGACTCGATGAGAGCGGCGAGACCCATCATCGGGTCGCGGCGATCTGCGATCAGCGTGGTGCCCGCGTGATTGGGCTGGCCCGAGATGTCCACGCGC
>JBEGMG010000061.1:0-3000 GCA_041183165.1 Actinomycetota bacterium
CTCCACCCACTCCGCGGGTGGTCGCGTCACCGAGCTCGATGTCGCTCTCGCGGAGCGCATCGACGCGATCGTCGGCTAGGTCGCGTCCGCGGTCGGGGGAGGGTCTGCGGCGGTGGTGTCCTCAATGAGGGCATGGCGCTTGACGTAGAGCTGGACAAGGGCCAGCACCATCGCGCCCACGGGCACGGCGAGGAGTGCGCCGGCGACGCCGAAGAGCGCCGCGCCGAGCAGGACGGCGATGAAACCGTACGCCGGGTGGACGTCGACCGCCTTCGCGCTGATGCGCGGCTCGATCGTGAGGTTCTCGATCTGCTGGTAGATGAGCGCATAGACCAGCACGATGACGCCGAGCCACGGATTGCCGCTGAGCAGTCCGACGATGACCGGCAGGATGATCGAGATGTAGGTGCCGATGGTGGGCACGAACTGCGCGACGATGCCGGTCCACAGCGCCAGCGGAAGCCAGTAGGGCAGGCCGATTACCGCGAAGACAATGCCGCTGCAGAAGGAGTTGACCGCGGCCAGGATCGCGCGCGCGGCGACGTAGCGCCCGGTCTTGTCGGCCGTGATGTCCCAGACGTTGAGGAAGACCGACTGCGACTGGGTGGGGAGCATGCTCGCGATGTAGCGACGCAGGCGCGGACCGTCGGCAGACAGATAGAAGGCGATAAGCGCGAAGGTGAAGAGTCCGAAGATGCCCCCGATGAGCGACACCGCGAATCCGAAGATCCCCTTCGCCGCGTCGGCCGCGATCTGCTTGAGCGCCTCCTGATCGAGATTGACCTGGGCGAGCAGCTCCTCGGCGGTGTAGGACTGGCCGAAGGTCTGGTTGAACCATTCGAGCCCCTGGGCGGCCAGGGTCGGCACGCTCTCAACGATCTCGATGATCTGGTCGACGAGCAGCGCACCGAAGGCTGCGAAGAACGCGACGAGGAAGACCGCGACGCCGCCCATGACGATGAGGGTGGCGAGGCCGCGGCGCATGTGCTTGCTCAGCTTGTCCACCGCGGGTGCCATGGCGAGAGCGAAGAACCACGACATGAGCACGGTGAAGATAACGCCGCCGCCGTCCTCGATGAGGAAGCGGATGAAGATGAAGATGAAGACCAGGGCCATCACGATGAAGCCGGGGCTCACCGGCCAGCCGGGCCGCGGCGTCTCCATGGACAGACCGCCACGCTACCGCCCGAGGGGCTGCCTCCGCCGCGACCTGCCATCACTCGGCGCCTACCAGGGAGAGTCGTCCCCGCCGTGATGGTTGAGGCGCTATGTTTCGCCGCGTACGTGCTCCAGGCACAGGGGTTCACGCGAAGGCCCTTCTGCTCCCGCTAGGTGATGCTGAAGGGTCGTGGACAGCATGGCGTTTGCCATCGTCGCGGGGTATCTCATCGGTGCCCTGGCCGGCTATGCCGCCTCCCGGGGCAATCGGATCGCGGTGCAGTGGCGGCGCCTCATCCGCGTGCAACTCCTCTGCGTCAGCGCGGTGCTGTCCTTCCTCGCGGCATGGCGACTGCCCGCGGCCGCCGACCTGATCTGGCCCGCCCTCGTGACCATCATCGCGATCGCCCTGGTGGGCGCGGCCTACCTCGTGACGCCGAAGTCGTCGGAGAGAGCAGGTCGCGCTGTCCTGCGCGGGTGGTCCGCGATCCCCAATCCCGGGTTCTGGGTCGTGCCCCTGGCCGCCGCCATCGCGGGCCCGGTCGGACTCATCGTCGCCGTGTTCATCGACCGGGTGATGATCTTCTTCTTCGGGTTCTTCGTCTGGATCCTGCGTCGCCAGGCTCCCATCAAGCAGCAGATGCGCACCTCGTGGATCGACCAGTCGCCGCTGATCGCGCTTCTCATCGGCCTGGTGCTGAACGCCTTCACCGAGCCGCCTGCGTGGACGTCCGTGGCACTCGAGTGGGCTGCTCCGCTCCTCGCGGCGATCGGCGCGGCGATGTTCGTGGGGTCTGTGCTGCACCCGTCCCAGCTGATTCCGTGGCGTCCCGGCATTCGCGTGTGGCTCGTCCTCATTGCGATGCGCATCGCGCTCCTGGTGCCCCTGGCTTTCATCGCACCCAACGCACCCATTGCCGCCGTGCTCGTGCTGTGCGCCTTCAGCATCCCGGCGTTCTATCCACCGCAGTTGTCCGTTCTCTACGGCTACGCCGACTCGGTCGTCGCGGCAGCCTCGCGCCTGGGGTGGGTCTTCGCTCCGGTCGGCGTACTGCTCGCCGTAACGATCATGAGGGTGTAGGGCCCGTCGCGTTACCCGTCCTGGAGTCCCACCCGCTGGTGGACCTTGCGCAGCCAGGAGGGCGCCCACCAGTTCGCCTTGCCCGCAATGCGCATGAACGCCGGCACGAGCAGCGCGCGCACGATCGTGGCGTCCAGCAGGATCGCGACGGTGACGCCCAGGCCCAGCTGCTTGATGTTCGTTGCGCCGCTCGTCAGGAACGATGCGAAGACGATGGCGATGAGCAGGGCCGCCGCGGTGATGATGCGACCCGTGCGCTGCAGGCCGAAGGCGACGGCGTCGGTCGTGTCCCTGCCCGCGGCGTGCTCCTCCGTGATCCGGGACAGCATGAAGACCTCGTAGTCCATGGACAGCGCGAAGGCGATCACGCCCACGAGGACCAGCGTCGACATGTCGACTGTGCCCGTCACCGTGTAGTCGCCGGTCAGCCACGACAGTCGCCCGTCCTGGAAGACCCACACCAGCACACCCAGAGCCGCCGACAGGCTGAGTAGGTTGAGCACGAAGGCCTTGACCGGGATGAGCAGGCTGCCGGTGTAGAGGAAGAGGATGACGAGCGTGGTGAGTGCGAGCCACAGGAGCACCCACCAGAAGCGGTCGAGGATGCTCTGCGTCGCATCGGCCCAGTCGGCCGCCACTCCGCCGACGAGCGCCTCCGATGCCGGAGCGGGGATGCCCCGGATGTCGGCGAGGAGTTGCTCGCCCGCCGGGTCGATGGGCGGCACGCTGCCGACTGCGGCCACGCGCACATCGCTGCCGGA
>JBEGMG010000062.1:0-2552 GCA_041183165.1 Actinomycetota bacterium
GCTACCGAATGCCACGGCGCCGTTGGAAGCGAGATCGGAGACGGTGTCGGCAAAAGCAATCTTCCAGTCGGCGATGCGACTGTCGACGATCTCCAGTGCGGCGACGAGACCGCGGGTTGCCTCCCACGCCTCGGCCGCCGTGCAGTGAGGACCCGACAGGGGAGCGTCGAGCACGGCGCAGATCTCGGCCTCCATGCGTGGCGCGATGTAGTCATCGGACGCAACTTCGCCCCCGTCGGGATAGACCGTGGATCCGAGGACCGGCGCATAGTCGGGCTGGTCCACGCCGAGCATCTCCTGCATAGGGCGGCTGGTGAGGCCCAGTTTGTAGCCGATGATCGAATCCCCCTCGGCGAGTAGACCCGCCACCAGACCCTGCTGGACGGCGTAGGCGTCAGCGACGGTCATATCGGGGAAACGCTCGGTGAGCGCTGCGATCGGAGTGTGGTCACGGCGGGCGGCGAGGAGCGCCTGCGACATCTCGCGGATCTGCTCGGCATCAGGTCTGGTCACGGGGACACCTCTCCTGCTGATCGACGGGGGGTACGCGGGTCTCGGTAGCCCAGGCGGCGGCTCACTGCCATCGCCGCATCGACGGCGGGGCGTGCGAAGCGGCGCAGGGAGTCGCTGCCCAGTCGCTGGACGGGTCCCACGATGGAGAGGGCGGCGATGACCTCACCTCTCTCATTGCGCACCGGCGCCGCGATCGAGGCGGCTCCGAGCTCGGACTCGTTGACATTCTCCGCCCACCCCTGGCGGCGCACCTCGGCAAGGGCGCTGCGCAGGGCTCGGGGATCCGTGATCGTGTACGGCGTCTTGCGTTCGAGTCGCCAGCCACGAAGGAGGGCGTCCAACTCATCCTCGGGCAGGTAGGCAAGGAGGAGCTTGCCCGTGCTGGTGCAGTGCGCGTCGTTGCGGTGCCCCACGCGGCCGAACAGACGCAGCGTCTGTGGACTCTCGCGGCGCTCGACGTAGACCACCTCGCGGCCGTCGAGCACGGCGACCTGAACCGTCTCGCGCGTGGCGTTGCGCAGTTGGTCGATGACGGGGGAGCAGGCTTCGTGGAGATCGTTGTGCAGCGCCACCGATGCGCCGAGTTCGTACATAGCCAGTCCGAGTCGATAGGCGCCGGTGTCAGGATCCTGCTCCAGCAGTCGCTCCTCCGCCAGGGTGCTGAGCAGTCGATGCGCGGTGCTCTTGCCGATCCCCAGACGACGCGAAAGCTCGGTGACGCCGATATCCCGATCGCCGCGACCGAACTCCTTGAGCAGGCGGGCGGCATTGCGCACACTCGACAGCGTCGAGTGCTGGCGGCGTGCGGGGGTCTCGGTCATCCGGGAGTCCTCAGGTGCTGGAGCAGGGCGCGACGTACGTCGGCCGGATCGGTCGGCGGCTCCACGCTCACGCCGGGAAGGTCGGGGGCAATCGCCTGAGCGAGTGCCACCTGCGCGCGTGCGAGCCCGGAGATACTGGCTCCCTGCATCTCATCGACGAGGGCCTCGCGTCCGGGGGCATGTGCGCGCAATGCGTCGAAGTCCCGCGCAGCAGCTGCGTGCGAGTGCGCGAGCCCTGTGCCGGCGTGCAATGCATGGTGCGAGGTAAGACTGCCGCCGGGTGGCACGGCGAGGTGATACGTGACCGTGCGGATCCCGAGTGCGCGGCGTACCTCGTCGTACGCCGGCCCCTCCGACTCATCGATGATGCCGAGCGGGGGAGCGACGACAGGATCGAAGAAGCGCAGGCTCCAGGCGAGATCGTCGATGGAGTCGGAGATCTCCACCTCGGGTCCGCGCGGTGGGGGAAAGGCCTCAACGGTTCCGATGACGTGGAGCATGCGCACGCCGACGGCGGCCACCGTGACCTGACCTGCAGCGATGAGGGGAAGTCGGGCACGCTCGGCCGGGGGCAAGGTGGCAACGGCATCGAGATAGGCCTGGTGCAGCGAGCGGACGTAGTCCGCCATCGCCTGGCGCATCGCCTCCGGTCCCTCCACGCGCGGGAACGTACCAGATACGTCCCGCATGCGGGAACGCTGTCCTTCCATGCGGGACAGCATACCCGTAGGTTGCGATCACCCGAGGGGCCTGAGGGCCGGGAGGAGCGACGATGGGAATCCTGCGCTTGTCGCATGTGGACATCACGGTGACGGATCTCGATCTGGCTGCGGCGTACTACACCGAAGTCATGGGCATGCTCGAGGTCGAGCGTGACGAGAATTCCGTCTATCTCAAGTGTTGGGACGAGGTCGATCATCATTCGCTCCGCATCTCCTACGCACCGCGCGTGGGTTTCGACCTGATGTCCTTCAAGGTCGTTCGCGAGGATGACCTTGCGGATCTCGAGAATGCGGTTGGCAGATACGGCCTTCCTGTCGAGCGGGTCAGCAAGGGTGCGTCGATTGGCCAGGGTGAGTCGATCCGATTCGAAACACCGTCGGGACATGTCATGGAACTCGTCCACGACGTGGAGAAGCTGGGACGGGCGACAGGTTCACTGAACCCAGCGCCCTTCGTCGATGGACTGCGCGGCATCGCGCCGCCAAGGATGGATCA
>JBEGMG010000063.1:0-4406 GCA_041183165.1 Actinomycetota bacterium
GCGCACCTGAGCGATCGTGTGCGTGACGGGGAGGCGGACGGCGTAGGGCTCACGACCACTGGCGAGCAGGCGATCACGCTTGTCGCGGCGCACGCGCATCTGCTCCGGCAGATCCTCCGCCGGATCCTGCGCGTCGTCATCGGTCACGTGCGCAAGGGTAGTCAGTCGGTGTTCTTCTCGAACACCAGGCGCAGGCCCACCAGGGTGAGATCCGGGTCGTGGTGGGTGATGGTCTCGGACTCCGGCACGACGATGGGCGCGAGCCCGCCCGTGGCGATCACAGCCTGGACTCCACCCAGCTCGTCGCTGATCCGACGCACGAGTCCGTCGACCTGGCCGGCGAAGCCGTAGAGGGCGCCCGACTGCAGCGCCTCGACCGTGTTCTTGCCGATGGGCGATCGCGGTCGGACGAGCTCCACCTTGCGCAGCTGGGCTGCACGGGCGGCAAGGGCCTCGATCGAGATCTCGATGCCGGGGGCGAGCGCACCGCCGAGGAACTCGCCCTTGGCCGACACGACATCGAGATTGGTCGACGTGCCGAAGTCGACGACGATGGAGGGCCCGCCGTAGAGGTGGTAGGCCGCCATCGTGTTGACGATGCGGTCGGTGCCCACCTCCTTGGGATTGTCGGTGAGGACGGGCACTCCGGTCTTGGTGCCGGGTTCGACGATGACCGTGGGGATGTCGTCGTGGTAGCTCGTCAGCATGTGGCGCATCTCGCGCAGCACGGCGGGCACGGTCGAGCAGAGGGCGATGCCCGTGACCTCGGGCTGGTCGGCGAGGAGGCCTTGAAAGACCAGGGCCATCTCATCCGCTGTCGAGCGCGCATCTGTCTTGATGCGCCACGACCGGACGAGCTCTTCGCCGTCGAAGAGTCCGAGCACGGTGTTGGTGTTGCCGACGTCGATGGCGAGCAGGGTCACTGCGCCTCCCGGAGGTCGGCACCGATGTCGAGGACCGGCGCGGAGTGAGTCAAGGCTCCCACGGCGACGAAGTCCACTCCCGTCGAGCCCACAGCGGCAGCGTCCACGAGCGTGAGCCCGCCCGAGGCCTCCAGCTGGGCGCGTCCAGCGGTACGCCGCACGGCCTCGCTCATCTCATCGGGCGTGAAGTTGTCGAGCAGCACGAGATCGGCGCCGGCCGCGAGGACGTCATCGAGTTGGTCGAGCGAGTCCACCTCGACCTCGACAGGGACTCCAGGAAAGGCCTCACGAACCCTGGCGAAGGCAGCGGCCACACCGCCCGCAGAGACGACGTGGTTGTCCTTGACAAGCGCGGCATCGGACAACGACATGCGGTGGTTGACGCCACCTCCGCAGCGCACGGCGTACTTCTCCAGCCTGCGCAGCCCCGGGGTCGTCTTGCGGGTGTCGCGCACGCGAGTCGAGGATGAGCCGAGCGCATCGACCCACTGCCGCGTGGCCGTGGCGATGCCGGAGAGGTGACACAGCAGATTGAGCGCGGTGCGCTCACCGAGGAGCAGGTCACGCGTCGGCCCCGTGGCCGAGACGACCACATCACCAGGACTCACTCGCGTGCCGTCCTCAATCCACGTGCACGTGACTCGGCCTTGGGACGCGCGCACAAGTGCCGCGGCAGCGACCGGTGCTCCGGCGATCACCCCGGAAGCCCGGGCGACGAGATCCAGTGTGCCGCGAGCATCGGCATCGACCGTCGCGACAGATGTCACGTCGACCCCTCCGTCAAGATCCTCGGCAAGCGCCCGGTCGACGATGTCGGCGACGGACGCGGGATCGAGGCCCGCGCGGATCAAGCCCTCATCCGGATCCACTCGTCTCACCTCCCTGGACGGGTGCACGCTCGGTGACGATGTCGCCATCCGGGGTAAGCCGTGACACGAGCCGCACGCGCCAGTGGCCATCATCGCGATCCGGGAAGTCCTCACGCCAGTGCGACCCGCGGGTCTCCTCACGCAGACGCGCCTGGTGCACGAGCACCCTCGCGACGAGGTGCAGGTTGGTCGACTCCCAATCGTCCGTGCAGGGCACTCCCGTGGCCATCGAGGCGATCTCCTCCAGGGCGCGTGACACGCGCGCGAGGGAGTCCGCGCTGCGCAGGACGCTCGCCTCTTCGCTCATGACCTGCTGCACCGCTCGGCGACCCGCGCCCGTGATGAGAGGTGAATCCGATGCGAGCGGCACAGCAGGACGGGACGACCGTGTGTCCCCCTCCAGCGCGCGACCGATGCGCGCGGCGAAGACGAGCCCCTCGAGCAGGGAATTGGATGCGAGCCGATTTGCGCCGTGCACGCCGGTGCAGGCGACCTCGCCACATGCGAAGAGACCCGGGATCGAGGCACGCCCCTCCAGGTCGGTGAATATGCCGCCGGAGGCGTAGTGAGAGGCGGGCGAGACCGGGATGAGCTCGTTGACCGGATCGATTCCGTGTGATCGGCAGGAGGCGAGGATCGTCGGGAACCTCTCCTCCCACAGGCGCGCACCGAACATCCGGCCGTCCAGCCACACATGCGGCTCGCCCGTTTCGATCATCCGTCGCTTGATGGCGCGTGCCACGACATCACGGGGCGCGAGCTCGGCCATGGGGTGGACGTCGACCATGAATCTCTCCCCCGCCGAGTCGAGGAGGTAGGCACCCTCACCACGCACGGCTTCCGAGACCAGAGGCTGCTGGCCGCGCGCACGCGGACCCAGCCACATCACGGTGGGGTGGAACTGCACGAACTCCATGTCGGCCACTCGTGCGCCGGCGCGCAGGGCGAGAGCCACACCGTCCCCGGTCGCCACCGCGGGGTTGGTCGTCTGGGCGAAGACCTGGCCGAAGCCCCCGGTCGCCAGGACGACCACCGGTGCGAGTGCGGCGCCCACACCATCGCGCTGGCCCTGACCCATCACGTGAAGGGTCACGCCCTGGGCTCCGCCGTCCTCGTCGCGAAGCAGGTCCAGGACGAGCGCGCCCTCGATGAGCTCGATCCCAGGATCGAGGGCGACTGCGGCCACGAGCGCGCGTGAGATCTCGGCGCCGGTGGCGTCGCCGCCGGCATGGGCGATGCGATCGCGATGGTGGCCGCCCTCGCGCGTCAATGCGATGGCGCCGGAGGAATCCAAATCGAAGTGGGCGCCGAGGTCCATGAGCGACCGGACGCAGTCGGGGCCTTCATTGACGAGTGCCGCCACCGCATCGACGTCGCACAGCCCGGCCCCTGCGACGAGGGTGTCGTGCAGATGCTCCTCGGGTGTGTCGTCGTCCGCGAGCGCCGCGGCGATGCCGCCCTGCGCCCACCGGGTGGAGCCCTCCTCGACGCGACCCTTCGTCACGAGCAGGACGGTCCGGCCGGTACGCCGTGCATGGAGAGCAGCCGTAAGTCCCGCCACCCCGGAGCCCACGATGACCACATCGCCGCGTGCGGTCCACCCGGGCGTGGGAGCGAGGAGGGAGGTCATGCCTCACCACCGAGTTCGACCGGCGCGTTGTCGATGAGTCTCGTGCCATCCACGTACACGGCGACGACCAGGCGCCCGGTACCCCGACCGGGGGCCTCTCCGAGCTCGTGGTCGGTCACAGCGACGTAGTCGATCTGCATGCCTCCGGACTCCAGAACCTCACGTGCCGCGTCCATGACTGCCGCAGGCCCCAGCCCACCCGCCTGCTGGCCCGCGGCGAGCGCACGCGGGACGGCGGCAGCCTGTGCACGCGCAGTGTCGGAGAGGTAGCGATTGCGGCTGCTCATCGCAAGCCCATCCGCCTCGCGGACGGTCGGCACGCCTATCACCTCGACGCGGAAGTCCAGGGCGCGCACCATGTCGCGGATGAGCACGAGCTGCTGGTAGTCCTTCTCTCCGAAAAGGGCGATGTCCGGCCGCGTCATGTGCAGGAGCTTGGCCACCACGGTGAGCACTCCCGAGAAGTGTCCGGGCCGAGTTGCTCCCTCGAGGATGTCCCCCCGCGGGCCGGGATCCACGGTGATCCCGAGCTCGGAGCCGCCGTACACCTCCGCGACCGCCGGAGCGAAGACGACATCGACGCCGTTGCGTTCGCAGATGGCGACATCGGCATCGAGTGTGCGCGGGTAGCGATCGAAATCCTCTCCCGCGCCGAACTGCGTCGGATTGACGAAGTCCGTGACGATGACGCGACCATCCGCGGGGAGTCGGCGACGCGCTTCGCGCATGAGCTCCGCGTGCCCGTCGTGCAGGGCGCCCATCGTCATGACGACGGCGGTCGGTGCGCGATCGGCTGTCGCGGCATCAAGCTCTACCCGTGTGGTGGCGAGGAGGGTCATCGCTGACCCTCCGACAGGACCCCGCGCAGCGCCTCGGCATCGGCGGGGCTGAGCCTGCCCGCCGCCTGCGCGCGCTCCACGGTTGCGAGAGCCAGCGCGCGATAGGTGCGCTCCACATCGCTGTCGGGCATCTGCTCGATGTGCG
>JBEGMG010000064.1:0-14060 GCA_041183165.1 Actinomycetota bacterium
GGCGGAGCGTGCGGCAGACCTCCGTGCCCGAGATACCCGGCAGCATGAGATCGAGCAGGATGAGATCGGCGCCGTGCCGATCGAACTCATCGAGAGCGGCGGCGCCGTCGGCCGCGACACCCACCTCGTATCCCTCGCGCCGGAGCATGAACGACAGCGCGTCGGAGAACGACTCCTCGTCCTCCACCACCAGGACCCGTGTCACCGGGCTTCCTCCTCCACTGACCCGCGGGTCGCACGCCCGCCTGCGAGAGCCACGAGCTCCGCTTCCCCACTGCCATTCGAGAGCGGGAATCGAAGGGTAAACGTCGACCCGACTCCGGACTCCGACCACACCGCTACATCGCCGCCATGGTTCTCGCACACATGCTTGACGATCGACAGGCCCAGACCCGTGCCTCCCGTGGCGCGGGAACGGGCCGGATCGGCTCGGTAGAAGCGCTCGAAGATGCGATCGAGGTCGTGCGAGGCGATGCCGATGCCCTGGTCCTTGACATCGATCTCCACCATGCCGCTGTCCGTGCGCGCAGCCACGGCCACTCGGGTGTGATCAGGGGAGTAGGTCACGGCGTTGCTCACCAGGTTGCGCAGTGCCGTGAGCACCTGCTGCCGGTCTCCCACCATCTCCGCGCCCGGGGCGCCGATGACGACGAGTTCGATCCCTCGCGCATCCGCGAAGGGCCGCACCTCGTCCACCGCCTGGGCGATCACGGGGTCGATCTCGAACACGGCCGCCCGGGCCAAGGGGTCATCGCCCTGGAGTCGCGAGAGCTCGATGATGTCGTTGATGAGCGAGGCAAGCCGCGAAGACTCGACGATCATGCGCTCCGCGAAGCGCTGGACGCTCTCCTGATCCTCCGCCGAGCTCAGGATCGCTTCAGCAAGGAGGGCCAGTGCGCCCACCGGCGTCTTGAGCTCATGGCTCACATTGGCCACGAAGTCGCGCCGGACCGCATCGACGCGCCGCTCTTCGGCGAGGTCCTCCACGAGAACGACGAAGATGCCCGCCGACAGGGGCGCGACCGTGGCCTTCAGGTCGAGCATCCCGCGTCCCAGCGGAGGCCGGCGTACCCGGATCTCACGCTCCTGGGCGCCACCGCGCTCCACGCTGGCGTGGATCAGCTCATGGACGTCCACGACTGCCAGCGCATCGCGGCGCACCAGGCCCAGTGCTTCGGCCCGGGGGGTCGTGCGCAGGACATTGCCCTCGGCGTCCACGAGGAGTGAAGCCATCGGCAGGACGTTGAGCAGAGCCACCACGTGATCCGGGATCGCACGCGCCCCCGCAAGGGTCGCCCCCACGGGGGACGTCGAGCGCGCGGGGCGGCCAGCCATGCACCCACGATAGGCGCCCCCACGGCTGCCGCACCCTCGCGACGGCCCGCCGGCGCCAGGATTGTCCGACCGTTCACCGCCTCGCGGCGACCGTTCACCTCATGCTCAACACCCGTTCACCTACGCTGTCCACCATGGCCCACCCGGAGGTGCACGATGCGTGAGGCGTTCACGGCTGAGCTCGATGCCATTAGCGATGACCTGGTCCACCTGACTCGCCTGGTGGGGTCGGCCATGAACCGGGCCACGCAGTCACTGCTCGACGCCGACCTCCGCCTCGCCGAGGAGGTCATCGCGGCCGACGAACAGGTCGACGTGCTCACCTCGGAGACCGAGGAGAAGTGCTTCGACGTCATCGCACTCCAGGCGCCCGTCGCTTCGGACCTGCGCATCGTCATCGGTGCCCTACGCATCGCGTCCTCGCTCGAGCGGATGGGTGATCTCGCCGAGCACGTCGCGAAGCAGGCGCGCATGCGCTACCCCGCGCCGGCGATCCCACAGGAACTCCGAGGAACCTTCGCGGAGATGGGCGGCATCGCGGAAGCGATCGTCTCGAAGACCGGTGCGGTCATCGCGACCAAGGACGTCGCTCTCGCGACCGATATCGCGCGCCACGACGAGCAGATGGACCACCTGCACCGCGAGCTCTTCACGATCGTGCTGTCGCCCTCGTGGAAGCACGGCGTGGAGGCGGCCATCGACGTCACCCTGCTCTCGCGCTTCTACGAGCGCTACGCCGACCACGCCGTATCCGTCACGCGCCGCGTCGTGACCATCGTGACGGGTGAGCCCTACGCGGGAGTCACCCTCGACGCAGGCCACTGATTCGGACCAGCCCGACAGCGGCGGCTCTGCCGACGCGCCGGGCCAGTCCGCGAGGGGCGAGGATGCCCCGGGCGCGGGAATACGCCACACTGGTGGGCCGTTCAGCCCTCGGGAGGTGGCTGTGAATCGACTTCTGCGCGACACCCGGCCCCGCCGGGTCGCCGTCGTGTCCCTGCACACCTCGCCCCTCGACCAGCCGGGCACCGGGGATGCGGGCGGGCTCAACGTCTACGTCCTCGAGACTTCTCGCCGCCTCGCCGCCGCAGGCGTTGACGTAGAGATCTTTACCCGAGCGAAGACCTCGTCCCTGGCGCACACCGTCGAGATCGAGCCCGGCGTTCGCGTCTCCCATCTGCGCGCTGGCCCATTCGAGGAACTGCCCAAGGAGGACCTGCCCGCGCAGATGTGCGCCTTCAGCGCCGGCCTCCTCCGCGCCGAGGCAGGACGCCCCGCCGGATGGTTCGATCTCATCCACTCGCACTACTGGCTCTCCGGCCAGGTCGGATGGCTCGCCTCCGAGCGGTGGGACGTGCCCCTCGTGCACTCCATGCACACGATGGCCAAGGTCAAGAACCTCGAACTCGCCAATGGCGATCGAGCCGAGCCCCAGGTGCGCGTGATCGGCGAGGAACAGGTCGTCGAGAATGCCTCCCGGCTCATTGCCAACACCGGCGACGAAGCACGCCAACTGATCGACCTCTACTCGGCGTCAGCGCACGCCATCGACGTGGTCCACCCGGGTGTGGACCTGGACGTCTTCTCTCCCGGCGACCAGGCAACGGCGCGCGCAGCCCTAGGACTGCGCCCCGACGCCCAGGTTCTCCTCTTCGTCGGGCGCATCCAGCCCCTCAAGGCACCCGATGTCCTTCTGCGTGCTGTCGCGCGCATGGTGGAGTCGGATCCCGCCCGCCGTCGCGACCTGGTGGTCGCCGTGTGCGGGGGCCCGTCCGGAAGCGGGCTGGACCATCCGAGCGCCTTGGCCGACCTCGCGTCGGCACTCGGCATCGCCGACATCGTCCGCTTCGAGCCGCCGAACGACCGCGCCCGCCTGGCCCAGTGGTACCGCGCGGCCGACGCGACGGTCGTGCCCTCCTACTCGGAGTCCTTCGGCCTCGTCGCTATCGAATCCCAGGCGTGCGGCACACCTGTCGTCGCCGCTTCCGTCGGCGGCCTTCGCACCGCAGTGGCCGACGGGCGATCGGGCCTGCTGGTCCCCGGCCACGATTCAGACGAGTGGGCGCGCGCGCTCGAGCGCATGACCACGCGGGAGCGCGACCACCTGGCTGCAGGAGCGCGTGGCCACGCCGAGGGCTTCAGTTGGGATGCCACGGCTCAGGGACTCATCGACTCCTATGCTCACGCCATCGGGGAGCATGCGGCACTGCCCGTCGCCGCCGGCAATCGATGACACTCGACTCGACTGCCCGGGCGACGGCCACGCGGGCCGTCGAGAGCGCACTTGCGGGGGCGGGCCTGAGTGCGGAGCGCACGGATGAGCACACCTTCGTCGTCACGCTGGAGGGCGCGCACAAGCTGCGCACCACGGTCTCGCTCGTTGTCGGTGACCACGCCCTCTCCATCAACGCCTTCGTGGCGCGGCGACCCGACGAGAACGCCGAGGCGGTGTACTGCTGGCTACTCGAGCGCAATAGGCGGATGTACGCCGTCGCGTTCTGCGTGGATCACCTGGGCGATATCTACCTCGCGGGGCGCACCTCACTCCAGGCGGTGACCCCCGATGAGGTCGACCGCATCCTGGGCTGCGTGGCCGAGTACTCCGATGGGTCCTTCAACACGATCCTCGAGCTCGGTTTCGCCACGGCTATCCGCCGCGAATGGAAATGGCGGGTCGATCGAGGCGAACCCACGGGCAATCTCGAGGCTTTCCGGCACCTCGCGGAGCAGCCCGACTGAGGCTTGACAGGATGGCGCCATGACCGCGCCGTACACCCTGGTGCTCCTCCGCCACGGCGAGAGCGAGTGGAACGCCCGCAACCTCTTCACCGGTTGGGTCGACGTCGGCCTCTCCGACAAGGGGCGGGACGAAGCCGCACGCGGGGGTCGGCTCCTCGCCGAATCCGGCGTGCTCCCTGACGTCGTGCACACCTCCCTGCTCACCCGTGCCATCACGACCGCAAACATCGCCCTCGGCGAGGCCGGTCGCGCGTGGATCCCCGTCGTGCGCAATTGGCGCCTCAACGAGCGCCACTACGGCGACCTCCAGGGCAAGGACAAGAAGGCCACGCTCGACCAGTACGGCGAGGAGCAGTTCATGCTCTGGCGCCGCTCCTACGACGTACCCCCTCCCGCGATCGATCCCGATAGCGAATTCGCCCAGACCTACGACCCTCGCTACGCCGCACTGCCACCCGATGCACGCCCGCGCACCGAGTGCCTCAAGGACGTCGTCAACCGCCTCGTCCCCTACTGGGAGGACGTCATCGTCGGCGAGGGCCTGCGTCGCGGGCAGACGGTCCTGGTCGCCGCTCACGGCAACTCGCTTCGCGCGCTCGTCAAGCATCTCGATGGCATCTCCGACGCGGACATCGCAGCACTCAACATCCCCACCGGTATCCCCCTCGTCTACCGCCTCGATGAGAATCTGCGTCCCATCGTGCCCGGCGGCGAATACCTCGATCCCGAAGCGGCCGCCACGGCGGCAGCCGCCGTCGCCAACCAGGGCCGTTGAGCGCGGGCGCCGGCTGACATGGGGACCACCCGACTCGATCTCGACGACGCCACGCTGCGCGAGTGGACCGCCACCGTGGAAGCGGTCGACCCGGAGCAGGGCATCGTGCTCGATCGATCCGCCTTCTATCCCGGCGGCGGCGGTCAGCCACCCGATCACGGAGTGCTCCTCTGGGGCGGCGTGCAGACACGCATCGTGGGCACGCGCTACGGCGATGACCTGTGGCTCGTTCCCGGGGAGGGGGATCCACTTCCACCGGTGGGGACCCAGGTGCAGGGCGCCCTCGACGATCCGCGGCGTACCGCGCTCATGCGCACGCACTCGGGCCTGCACGTGCTCTCCGGCGTGGTGTTCCGCGATTTCGGCGCCCAGGTGACGGGATCCAACATGGAACCGCTCGAGGGACGCCTGGACTTCAACCTCGACGGCGTTCCCGACGGCTTCAAGGAAGCGGTCGAAGACGCCATCAATGCCGAAGTGGAGGCCGACCGCGCCATCCGCGCGTACTCCCTGGCACGCGATGAGGCCTTCGCGATCCCCGACATCATCCGCACCGCCACCAACCTGCTGCCCGCCGACATCGAGATCGTGCGCATCGTCGACATCGACGGACTCGACGTACAGGCCGACGGCGGCACGCACGTAGCATCGACGCGACAGGTGGGCCGCATGCGCGTGGTCAAGGTCGAGAACAAGGGCAAGGGCTTCCGGCGGATTCGCGTCGCCCTCGAGGGCTGATCGCATGAGCAGCGACCAGATCCTCGTGCAGGTGCCGGCCGAGGAGTTGCCGCTGCGCGCCCAGGCGCTGCTGGACTCCGGGATCCCCCGCCCGGTCGATACGAGATTCCTGGCCCGACGCACCCACCTGAGTTGGATACCCGCCGCGTGGCTCGTCGGACTGCTCCTCGTCGGCTTCGCGAGCGTGCGCGCGACGATCGCCGCCGGCCTGGATCCCGCTGCGGGCGCGGAGCGGATCATCTACGGCGCCCTGGCTGCGGTCAGCCTCGTCGGTGCGGTCTTTGCTGCAGGCAAATTGCTGCAGGGCCTGGCCGAGCGACGCGACGTACAACGCGGTCACTACCGCCGCGGACTGCACGTGCTCGGACGAGACGGCCTGCTCATCGCCGGTCGCGACCGCCACACGTGGGTGCCGCGCGAGAAGCTGCCGCCCGCGACCGATGTGACAGACCAGACCGGCGGGGGCAGCAGCCCGCCGTCCTACGCCTTCTTCATCGTCGACGATGCCGGGCGTATGGATCGCCTCGACTGCGGCATCCTCACCAAGTCGGCACTGTGGATGTGGGTTGAGCGAGGTCAGCTGCCCGAGGGCGACGGCTGGGTGTGAGTGCCTAGCCCGTGAGCTCGGCGATGCGCGTGCGCACGTCGAAGAGGTAGACGAGCGCGACGACGATCCCGGCGATGCCGATGATGCCCAGGGTCAGGCCCGGGATGAGGCCCGTGAGCATCGCGATACCGGTGAGCAGGAGCCAGAGGATCTTCGAGACTCGGCCCACGGCCGGGAAGGCCTGCGCCGGGCGGCGGACGCAGTCGACGAAGGCCCAGATCTTCACCACCCCGAAGACAACCCACAGGACGGTGATGACGAGATTCTGGGTGAGGTCGAACATCCCTCCAACGTACGCGCCCCGCCTGCATTTCGCAGGCGGGGCGCGCAGAGCCGATGGGCGGCGAGGATCAGATCCCGACGGCCTCGCGGACGAGGACGACCGTGCGCTCGGCCCCGTGGGCGACAGTGCCCGCCGTCGACTTGGCTTCACGGGCGACCGATGTGGCCGTGGACTTCGCCTCGCGGGCCAGACGGACAGCGCGTTCGCGCGCATCGACGGTCAGGTCCTGCACCTGCTCGCGGGCATCCCGGGTGAGGTCGGTCACCTGGTGCCAGGCGCGGCTGGCGGTGTCGGGAACCGACACGACGCTCTCCTGCACCGACTCGATGACATCGGCGACCAGGGAGGGCATCTCGCGAGGGATCTCGACGCGCGGCACCTCGATCGAGCGCAGCTCGATGACCGGGATCTCGATGGAGGTGAAGGGCACCGTGCGAGGAGTCGCGTTGGTCACTGCCTGCTGGGCGGTGGTGGCTGCCTTTGCTGTGGTGTCCTTCGCGGTGGCTGCGGCCTTGAGGGTGGTCGACTTCGCGGTGGTGGCGGCCTTGGCGGTCGTGTCCTTCGCCGTGGCGGCGGCCTTGGCCGTCGTCGCACGCGCGGCAGCTACGGCGTTCTTGGGCTTGGGCTTCTCCGCCGTCTTCTTGGCAGCGGGCTTCTTGGCTGCAGTCGTCTGGGCAGCGGTGACCTTATGGGTCTCGGGCGTGCTCATGTGGTGTCCTCTCGTGAGTCCCGGGGGGTCTCCCCGGCGCGGTTCTCGGCCTGGAAGGCCCGGTAGATCTCCAGAAGCGTGCGCCGCTGCGCTTCGCTCAGGCTGATGTCGGCAGCGATGGCATCGACGACCGAGAGGCTCGCCTCCGGTCGATCGTCCTCGCTGAGGATCCCGGCCTGGACATAGAGCGTCTCGGCCGAGATACGCAGGGCGCCGGCGAGCCGGTTGAGGATGTCAGCGCTCGGGCGACGCAGGCCCCGCTCGATCTGGCTCAGGTAGGGGTTGGAGACCCCTGCCGCAGCGGCGAGTTGCCGCACGGACATCTGAGCCTGGTCGCGCTGCTCGCGGATGTAATCCCCGAGTGCATCGATGCGTGCCATGCCTCCATGGTGCCCCTAAGTGCTTGCAATTGCAAGCGGAGTGCTAGCGGGAGCAAGCGTGAGGTGCGTCACCACCGGGTTGGCATCGAATTGTGCGGCTGAGTGTCCATAAAACGCGCTCCCAGCCGCACAATCGCCCCCTCGCTCGAGAACTCCGATGCCCCGCGTCAGCCGAGGGAGGGCGACGCTGCGGCGATCGCGAGCCCGGCCACGACGACAACGCAGCCGATCAGGCCGAGGGCGGCGGTGACGCCCAGCGTCCGGGGGAAGTCCCCTCGCCCCACTCGGGCCAGCACCGCGAGATGCGCGACGCCGTAGTAGGTGAGGATGAGCGCGGCCGACAGGGCGAGTGCGAAGCCGATGCCGCCCACGAGCACCACCAGACAAGCGAGGACGGCAGCACTGATCTCCGCAAGCGACGGGACACCCGTCCTCTCGCTCACGCGCGCGAGTGGAGCCGGCGCATCGCCGCCGCGCCCCATCGCGAAGAGCGTGCGCCCCATGCCGGCGATGAGCGAGAGCAGGACGGCACCTGCGGCAATAACCGCTGCCACACGGACCGCGATCGCAAGGCCCTGCGAGCCCGCGGACTCAGCGATGGCTTCGAGCGGAGCCGCATTCAGCACCACGCCGGCACCCACCGCTGAGAGGACAATGACTCCCACCACGGCGTACGTCACGATGATGATGGCGAAGCTCGCGATCATCGCCCGGGGAATCGTGCGTCGTGGATCGCGGACCTCCTCACCCAGCACCGTGATGCGCGCATAGCCGGCGAACGCGACGAAGAGGATCCCCGCACCCGCGACGAGGCCAGCGCCTGATGCCGCCGGCAGCGGCGAGGACTCGATCACGGCCCCTGCATCGGCGAGAACAGCAGCGACTACCAGGGCGGCCAGCACCGCGAGCACAAGAGCGACAAGCACCGCCGTCACCCGGACCGACTTCACGACTCCACGCAGATCGAGCGCCAGGGCGACGACCACGGCTACCAGGCCGATGCTGCGCTCGTAGCCGGGCCAGGCGTAGGCACCGATGGTGAGCGCTGCGGCACCCGCGGATGCCGCCTTGCCGAGCACGAACGTGTAGCCCGCGAGGACACCCGCCGGGCGCGAGAGATAGGCGCGCCCGTAGGCATAGGCGCCGCCCGACTGCGGGAGCACGCGCGCCAGTGCAGCGGTCGATGTCGCGTTCAGTGCCGCGACGACTGCGGCGATGAGGAGTGCGAGGAGCAGCGCACTGCCGGCGAGGGAGACCGCCGGAGTCCACGCGGCGAAGACCCCTGTGCCGAGCATCGCGCCGAGTCCGACCACGGTCGCCCCGCGAACGCCGAGGACACGCCGCAGCTCCGTCATGTGCGCCTAGCCGAACGCCGGGACGATCTCGCCGACCGGCCGCCCGCCTCCCAGGAGCACCGCATGCGCCTGAGACTCAACGACGTCGTTGTCGACTCCGATGGCCTTGAGGACACCCGCCATCGCCACGGGGCGGGCGCGCCCACCACCGTCCTCGATCTTGAGCGCGATCGCACGGCCGTCGGGGAGAACGACGAGGTAGACCGACTCCGCGCCCTCCTTGATGAGGGCCCCGGGGAGCGACCTCTGCAGGGCTGCCGCGTCGCGGCGTGTGCCGGCGACCCAATCAGGATGGCCGCGCATCGCATCCGCGACCCGCCTGCCGGCCTCGTCGTCCGCACCGGCAATGGCGGCGCCCATGCGCGCAAGCCCCGCCACGGTGAGCCCCACCACGGGCGCGCCGCACCCGTCCACGGCGACCGCCCATGGCTGCTCGCCCGCACGCTCCGTGATCTCCGCGACGATCGCACGCTGCAGCGGATGCTCGGGCGAGGTGTAGTCGGAGACGGGCCAATCGTTTACGACGCAGGTGAGGAGCATCGCCGCATGCTTACCCGAGCAGTTCATATACGTCGATGAGGCAGCGCCTCCCGCCAACTGCACCTCCAGGCGCACCGGATCATCGATCGGCAGTTCAGGCGGTGTGAGCAGCTTCGACTCGTCGAGACCGCCCAGGGCGAGGATGCGGCGTACGCCGTCGATGTGGAACTCCTCACCGCTGTGCGATGCGGCAGCGAGGGCGAGGAGCTCGCCGTCCAGCGGGAGTCCGGCGCGGACCATGGCGGACGCCTGAGCAGGCTTATTGGAGGAGCGCGGCAGGATCGGCGCTTGCGGGTCACCCCACGCGCGCTCGACCGAGCCATCCGGTGAGAGTACGACGGCATGCCCGCGGTGCACGCCCTCGACGACGCCCCCGCGGCGCACCTCCACCAGGACCTCGCTCACGCGCGCATCCTGTCAGGTGCCCCGACCCCTGGGACAACGCGTTACCGTGCCCGCATGAGAGCGGTGGTGCAGCGCGTGGACGGAGCCGACGTCGTCGTCGCAGGGGAGACGGTGGGACGTATCGAAGGCCCCGGGCTGCTCGTGCTCGTCGGGGTCACCCACAGCGATGACGAGGCGATCGCTCGACGCCTCGCCCAGAAGGTCTACGACCTGCGCATCTTCGATGCGTCGCGTGTCGATCCATCGAGGGCGCCCGACGCAGCCAAAGAGGTCTCGGCCTCCGACCTGAGCCTGCCCGTCCTCGTCGTCTCGCAGTTCACCCTGTACGCCGACACGCGCAAGGGGCGTCGGCCGACGTGGGATGCGGCTGCTCCCGGGCCGGTTGCCGAGCCGCTCGTCGCCGTCGTCGCAGAGGAGTTGCGCTCGCGCGGGGCAGAGGTGGCGACAGGCCGCTTCGGCGCGGACATGCGCGTGGGACTGGTGAATGACGGCCCGACGACGATCATCATCGACGTCGACTGATCGACGGAGACATCAGTATCGACGTCGATTAACGCACAAGTACGACAGTCTCCTGGCCGGCAGCGACGTCGCCCGATGCGGTGCGCACGATGAGGTCGGCGGCAGGATCGACCGAGCGCTTGATGACGGCCGTGGCGATGGGTCCGAGTTCGTAGTGCCGCGCGGCGGATGCGACCCAGCCGATCTCGCGTTCGCCCAGCAGCACGACGTCACCGTGCGCGGGAAGTGTCTCGCTGCCCCCGTCGAGATGGAGGAGTGCGAGTCGGCGCGGCGGTGCTCCGAGGTTGTGGACGCGCGCGACCGCCTCTTGGCCGCGGTAGCAGCCCTTCGACAGGTGGACGGCGGATCCGATCCAGCCGACCTCATGGGGCAGCGTGCGGTGGTCGGTCTCGAAGCCCGCGCGCGGGACCGCAGCCGCGACGCGCAGAGCCTCGAGCGCCCAGGTGCCCGCGGGATCGCCGCCCAGCACGGCGAGCAATTCGTCTCTCGGCACGATTACCTCGCGCCCGACGAGTACGTCGGGCCGATGGTCGACGTACTTTGATGCATCGCCACCACGGTCGCTGCCCGCCTCGATCGCTCCCGCTCCCGCCATGTCTGCGGGGACGAGCCAGGTGACCCGATCCGGGGCGACCTCACGCAAGGGCTGCCAGATGACCGCCCAATCCTCGCTCACATCGGCCACCTCGACGCGCAGCATGAAGCGCATCGAGTCGAGGTAGGCGACCAGGCGGGGCGCATCGCCGGGCTCGACCGTGATCCATGTCGTGGTGCCGTCGTCGGTGAGGTGCATCTCGTGCTCGACATGGCCGTGCGGGCTGAGGATGAGCGCCGTCGTCGATGTGCCCGGAGCGAGGGTCTCGAGGTGCTGCGTGGTGAGGCTGTGCAACCACGTGAGCCGATCGGGTCCGGTGACGGTCACGACCCCGCGGTGCGACAGATCCACGGAACCCCGTCCCTCGACGAGCCGACGCTGCTCCGCGTGCGGATCGCCGTAGTGCCATGGCACACCGCCATCGATCGAGCCCTCGGGGGCCGGGCACGCACCGGGCAGGTCGAGCGCGGGACTGCGATAGGCCATCACCCCTGCCGAAACGTCAGGCATGCGGATCATCTTCCCGGCAGGTGCGGCAGACCCCGTGAATCGCCATGTGGCCCACGTCCGTGGAGAAGCCACGCTCGCGGTCGAGCGCATCCAGGAAATCTCGCGCCACACCAGCGGGGATCGACTCGATGCCATCGCAACGACGGCAGACAAGATGGATGTGTACGTCGTCATCGACCGAGTGGTAGGTCGGCGATCCGTGTCCGAGGTGCGCGTGCGTGACGAGCCCGACGTCCTCGAGCACCTCGAGGGTGCGGTAGACCGTGGACAGGTTGACCTTGGGGGATTCCGCCTGCACGCGAACGAGGATCTCCTCGGGCGTAGCGTGCCCGAGGTCATTGACAGCCGCGAGCACGAGCGTGCGCTGGGGCGTGACGCGATAGCCGCGGGCGTGGAGGCGCTGATCCAAGTCCACGGGTCGGCCGTCAGTCAGCCGGGCGCAACCGCGCCGAGAGGTGGTTGGTCATCGGCTCACCGACGGCCGCCATGTCGAACGTCCACATGAGCTCGCCATTGACCAGGCCGTAAAGCCGCTCGCCCGCGGCGTAGGGCTTCGCGGAGGGAGACGCCGCGATGACGTCGGTGCGCAGCGTCGCGCGGGCACCGGTGATGCGCGCATCCTCGATGCCGAGGACCTCGTGGGTGCCGAGCCACAGCTCGGAGTAGCCGGTGGGATGCGCGAGCGTCACCTCCACCTCGCCGTCGGGGCGCGGGCGCCAGAAGCCCGACTCCAGTGCGAGCGGTCGGACCTTCTCGCCGTTGTCATCGAGCAGCCAGCTGCGCGAGGCGTAGATGAGGAACGGGCGACCATCGGTGGTGAAGGACACCTCCTGGCCGAATCGGAAATCCTCGATCGTGGGGTACTGCCCGAGTCCGACGCCGGCCCAGCGGCCGATGAGCCACGAGAGCGGGATGAGCTCCTCGGGCAGGTCCAGCAGGGACGCCTCCGCGGTGCCCTCGGGCACCGACTGCTCAGCCACCTAGCCCTGGCCCTTGAAGAGCTTGTAGACGACGTAGCCCGAGAACCACGTGATGAAGAGGATCGCGAGGACGAGGAGTCCCGTGTAGACGATCTCGAGCATGACGTCAGCCTAGCCCGACAGTCCGGAAGAGGCGCCTCGCCCGGGCCCTTGCATCGCCCACGCGCCGATGCGTCGTACGAGATCCTCCTCGATGGCCCCCTCCGCATGCCCGAAACCCGGCTCGATCCACAGTTCGGAGCCGGGTGCCGCCTCGTGGAGTGCACGCGGGTGATCCAGGGGGAAGAACCCATCGGCATCACCGTGGACGATGAGCAGATCGATGCCGTGCTCGCGCACGCGGGCGGCAGCATAGGTGGGAGGCATCGGCGGCGGATCGGGCCACGGCGCAGGATCGACGCGCGTGCCCAGTGCCGTGCGGATGTACGCGCGGCCCGCCGGCGTGGAGATGCCGCGATGGAGCCAGCGCATCGGCGTGGTGCCGCGATAGAACCAGTACGCAGGACCGCTCACCGCGACGACCGCATCACTCGAGCCAGGACCGAGCAGCGCAGCGTGACGCAGGACCACCGCCGCGCCCATGGAGAACCCGACCGTGACGACGCGGTCGTATCCGGCGCCACGCGCCCACGCGACAGCGGCCTCGACATCCATCGGTTCGCGATGGCCCAGGGTGGTCATCCCGCCCGAGTCGCCGTGACCGCGCTGCGTCACCGCGACGACGCTCAACTCCTCGTTGAGGAGCTGGGCGATCCGCTCCACCCGCTCCTGGTCGTGCGCTCCCCCGAAGCCATGGGCGACCACGATCGCCGTGGAGCTCGACGGATGCGGAAGGTGCATCGCCGCGAGCGCGATGCCGTCCTGGCTCACGAGCGCGAGGGGTTCGGCCTGAGGTGGCACGGCAATGCGGTGCCGCCCGACGCCGGGTGCCTGGGTCACGGGTCGATATCCTCCCGTAGTGCGCCTGCTGCTGCTCACCCAGGCGGTAGAGCCCTCCGTGGAGGTCCTGCCGGCGCTCAGCCTGCTCCCCCACGCCGTGCGCATCCTGCCCGCGCAGGCCACCGCACTCCTCGACGCACCCCCGTGCGATGCGGTCCTCGTCGACGGACGACGCGACCTGCCGCATGTGCGCAGCCTCACGCGACTGATCCGTCAGACCGGCATCGAGCACCCCCTCATCGTGATCGTCACCGAGGGCGGCCTCACCGCGCTCCAGCGCGACTGGGGAATCGATGAGTTCGTCGTCGACACCTGCGGCCCCGCCGAGCTCGAGGCACGTCTGCGCCTCTCCGTCGCGCGCCTGGACTCCCAGCCCGAGGAAGGCCCCGGCGAGATTCGCAGCGGGGACCTCTCGATCGATGAAGCCGGCTACGTCGTGCGCGTGCGCACGCGCACGCTCGACCTCACCTTCAAGGAGTTCGAGCTGCTGCGCTACCTCGCCCAGCATCCCGGCCGGGTCTTCAGCCGCGCCCAGCTGCTCCAGGAGGTCTGGGGCTACGACTACTTCGGCGGCACGCGCACCGTCGATGTTCATGTGAGACGCCTGCGCGCCAAGCTCGGGCCGGAGCACGAGGCACTCATCGGCAC
>JBEGMG010000065.1:0-2803 GCA_041183165.1 Actinomycetota bacterium
GCGCCGCAGGGAAGTCCCGTGCACCTCTACCGCGTCGACCGGCATCTCGTGGAGGCGGCGGCCCAGTCGGCGGATCACCTGCGTGAGGTGAATCGTCCGGACCTCCTCCTCGTAGGCGCGCTCCTGCACGACATCGGCAAGGCGCGGCCGGGCGATCACAGCGAGGTGGGCGCTGATCTCACCGAGGTGATCGCCGCGCGGATGGGCTACGACGATGCCGACCGCGCGGTGCTCGTCTCGCTGGTGCTGCACCACCTGCTGCTGCCAGAAGCGGCCACGCGGCGTGACCTCGACGACCCCCTCACCGCCGAGCGCGTCGCCACCGCTGTCGGCACAGTGGAGACCCTGGAACTGCTGCGCGCGCTCACCTACGCCGACGCAGCAGCGACCGGCCCCGGCGCATGGAGCGACTGGAAGGCATCACTGGTCGACGACCTCGTAGCCCGCACACGAGCCCGACTCGCGGGCGCCGTGGCCCCGGCGCCGCCGATGATCGCCGACCTCCACCCGCATCTGCTGGCCGGCGACGGCGTGGAGGTCATCCTGGAGAGAGGAGTGCCCGCGTCGCGCGTCATCGTGGCGGCGCCCGACCGCTCGGGACTCCTCGGTGCCATCGCCGGCGTTCTCGCCGTACACCGCCTCGAGGTCAAGGCGGCCGACACCGAGACTGTCGGTGATCGGGCGCTCACGGTGTGGACCGTGGTGCCGTTCTTCGGTGAGTTCCCTGCGCTCGACCTCGTGCGCTCCGACATCCTGCGGGCCCTGGAGGGTGAGATCGACGTGCGGCAGCGTTTGGCCCACCGCCGCCAGGGCACTGCCGGTCCCCCTCCGCGAGTGGAGTTCGTGCCCGGTGCGGCCAGCGATGCCGATGTCCTCGAAGTGCGCGCCCACGATGAGCCCGCGCTGCTGCACCGGATCGGTGCGGCGATCAGCGAGGCGGGCGCAACCATCACGGCAGCGCGGATCGAGACGCTGGGTTCGGAGGCGGTCGATGTCTTCTACCTGCGCCGCTCCGCAGGAGGGCGATTGCCGGAGCCCGATCGCGCGCGGATCATCGGCGCGGTGCTGGAGCGGCTCCAGCATGGCCCGGACGAGGACCTGGCCCGCACGATCTAGGCTGGGGCGACGCCCGTCCCTGTCGGGCTGGCCCGTCAGGGTCGGCTCTGCCGGCCCGCCGGGCCCTATCGATCAGGAGTCCACGCGTTGTTCGCCTCGTTGTCCGACCGCCTGTCGGCCACCTTCCGCAACCTGCGGGGGAAGGGCCGCCTTTCCGAGGCCGACATCGATGAGACGGTGCGCGAGATCCGGATCGCCCTGCTCGATGCCGACGTGGCGCTGCCCGTCGTCCGCGACTTCTGCGCCCGCATCAAGGAGCGCGCGCTGTCCGCTGAGGTGTCCGGTGCGCTCAACCCGGCGCAGCAGGTCGTCAAGATCGTCCACGAGCAGTTGGTCGAGATCCTCGGTGGCGAGACTCGACGTCTCCGATTCGCCAAGCAGCCCCCCACTGTCATCCTCCTCGCGGGACTTCAAGGCGCGGGCAAGACGACGCTCGCCGGCAAACTCGCCGCTCACCTGAAGGCGCAGTCGCACACTCCTCTGCTCGTCGCGGCTGACCTCCAGCGACCCAACGCGGTCGACCAGTTGCGCATCGTCGGCGAGCGCGCCGGTGTGCCCGTGTTCGCACCCGAGCCGGGCAACGGCATCGGTGACCCGGTCCAGGTGGCGCGCGACTCCATCTCCTACGCCGAAGTGCATCTCAACGACATCGTGATCGTGGATACCGCGGGTCGCCTGGCGATCGATGCCGAGCTCATGGACCAGCTCGAGCGCGTGCGGGACGCGGTGGATCCCGACGAGACGCTGCTCGTCGTCGACGCCATGATCGGCCAGGACGCCGTGCGCACCGCTGAGGAGTTCGGGGCGGGGGTCGGCTTCGACGGCGTCGTGCTCACCAAGCTCGACGGCGATGCTCGTGGCGGCGCGGCGCTCTCGATCGTGTCCGTGACAGGCCGGCCCGTCCTCTTCGCGTCGATCGGGGAGAAGCTTGAGGACTTCGAGGCGTTCCATCCCGATCGCATGGCCTCGCGCATTCTCGACATGGGCGATGTCCTCACCCTTATCGAGCAGGCCGAGCGCGCCTTCGATGCCGATCAGGCCGAGCGCATGGCTCAGAAGGTCTCGCAGGGCGAGGACTTCACCCTCGAGGACTTCCTCGAGCAGATGCAGGCCGTCAAGAAGATGGGCTCGCTCGGCAAGATCCTCGGCATGCTGCCGGGCATGGGGGAGATGAAGGCCCAGCTCGACCAGGTGGACGATCGCGAACTCGATCGCGTGGCGGCCATCATCCAGTCGATGACGCCGCAGGAGCGGCAGAACCCGAAGATCCTCAATGCCTCGCGGCGTGCGCGCATCGCACGTGGCTCGGGCACCCAGGTGAGCGACGTCAACGGTCTCGTCGACCGCTTCGGTGAGGCGCAGAAGATGATGCGCCAGATGAAGGGCGGCAGGGGCATGCCGGGCATGGCCGGGGTGCCGGGCATGCCCGGTTTCGGCAGCGGGGGCGGGAAGAAGGCGAAGGGCCGCTCGGGGAAGGCCCCGGCCAAGCCCAAGAAGGGCCGCAGCGGCAACCCCGCCAAGCGCGCCGCCCAGGAGCGCGACGAGGCACTCAAGCCCACCCCGATCGAGCAGCCGGCGGCGGCGGACTTCGAGCTCCCCGACGACGTCAAGAAGCTGCTCGGGGGCTGATTCGCCCGGGGACCGGGCCCTCTGGCAGACTCCTCCCTGCTGTACGCGGTCCAGGGTC
>JBEGMG010000066.1:0-2525 GCA_041183165.1 Actinomycetota bacterium
GCATGGCGTTCATGCGCTCGGGAGCGTGCTTGCCGGCGGGAATGCTCAGCACGGCGGCTACGGCGGCCGCGGCGGCAACGGTGGCAACGGCGGTGCGTCGCCCGGCGTGGGTGTCGACGGACGCGGCGGTGCAGGCGGCAACGGAGGCGCCGGCGGCAACGGTGGCAACGGCGGCAACGGCAGTACCGGCGGCGGTGCCGGAGCCATCGGCGGCAACGGTGGCAATGGCGGAAACGGTGGGGCTGCCGGGCTCGGAGGCACCGGGTCCGTCGGTGGCAACGCCGGCTCGGTGGGCGCCGGCGGCAATGGCGGTGCCGGTGGTATGGGTGCGGTCCTTGGTGTCGGCGGTAACGGCGGCAACGGTGGCAACGGCGGCAACGGGGGAGCCGGCTAAGTCGTCCTCACCTGGCAGCGCCCTATCCTCGCGGCATGACGACGTCGACGCGAAGCGACACCGGGCGAACCCTGCTCGGGATCTGCCTCATCGTCGGTGGGTCCTTCACCGTCATGGCGTCGTTCAACTACATGCTCACGCCGATGCTCGACGACCTGGGCCTGACCCAGGCTCAGGCCAGCGTGGCTCTCTCGATCCCCCCCATCGCGTCCCTCCTTGTGGTCTTCCTCGCTGGCAGACTCGGCGATCGCCTCGGCCATCGGCTGGTGCTCACGTGGATGAGCGTCGCCTTCGTGTCGGGATCTGCGATCGTGGCCATCGCCCAGGGCCTGCCCGCGGTCGTCATCGGGTTGCTCGTCGAGGGCATCGCCGCCACCGCGATACAGATCGTCGGAATCGGATTGCTCTCCGACCGATTCCCTGACCCCAAGGCCCGTGCCGCCGCCTTCGGCACCTTCGGCATGGTGTCGCCCTTCATCTGGCTGTGCTTCCCCGTCATCACCGGGTGGGTCGTCGGAGAGGTCTCGTGGAGATGGGTTCCCGTGATCTGGGTGATCTGCGGGCTCATGATGCTCATCGCCACTCGAGCCCTGCTCTCCCGGACGCACGAGCGCGCACCTACGGGAGAGGTCATCACGCCGATCCTCGCGGGAGCCACGGTGGCTGCGGGCGTCCAAGCACTCAATCGACTCAGCGACGATGGCATCCTCGCCCCCATCACGCTCATGAGCATCGTGCTGACTGTCGCGCTCGCGGGCACCTGCGCCTACCTCATGCGTCGACTCTCCTCGCCGACGTTCTCGGTCGCGCCACTTCGCGTGAGTCGATCGCGTGCACTGCTCGGCACCATCATCATCATTCCGCTGATCAACACGATCTTCCTGATGACGATGGCCTTCCAGTACCTCTACGGCCTCACCGTCCTGCAAACGGCACTTGTGATGATCCCCGCTCAGGCAGGCGCCGTACTCGGCACGAAGCTCATCGCGGGCCCGCTCATGCGTCGCATGGGCATTGCCAAGACCGCCGAGGTGCTCTTCGGCGTCCTCGCGGTCGCCATGCTGGGTTCGTTCTTCGTCACCGCCGACTCACCGCTCTGGGTGCCGGTCGTCTATGTGGCCGTCTACAACGTCTTGACCGTGGCCGCGTCCATCACCGTCACCAGCGGCGTGCTCATCTCCGCGCCCGGTGTCGACTCGGGTCAGCTCAGCGCCTATCGGGGCTCGGCGCAGGCGCTGGGTCAGGTCCTCGCGGTCGTGGTGATGAACACGCTGGTCTTCACCCTCGGCCGGCTCTTCATGTCCGCTGAGCTCCAGGCGCAGGGACTCACCGAGGATGAGGCGGCAGCCCAGATGGCAGGTATCCAGGCCGCCTCGACCTCACCCGATGTGATGACGCAGTACGCCGTGCCGCTGCCCTCGGGCGTGGAGACCTCGACGGTGATGGCCGACAGCATCGCCGCGGGCCTTCATGTGAACGGCGTCGTCGGCGCGATCCTCGCGGTGGCGTGTGTCTTCCTAGTCCGCGAGAGACGGCGCTCCTAGTGCCGGGTCCGACTCCAGCCGGGCACGGCGTAGACGCGCCGCACGATGACGCCGAGCGCGATGCTCAACACGACGTAGATCGCGAGAGCGACGTAAAAGTTCATGCCGGGAATGAAGCAGGCGGGTACGGCGATGAGCGAGGCAACGACAGGGGAAAGTGCTGACAGGACCGCGTTGCGCTTCTCCACGGTCGTGAGCGGGCGCACGAGCAGATCATCCCGGATCGCGATGAGCATGAGCACGACCTCGAGTGCGCTGATGCAGGCCATATATCCGATGAAGAAGGCCAGGGCCGTCAGACTGGCCGATTCACCGAGCACCGACGCGGGGAAGGGCAGGAGCGCCACGAACGCGAGGTAGGTGAGAATCGCCCATATATAACGGCTGTTCATGCGGCGCAGGGTCAGCGTGAAGCGGTGATTCGCCTTCCAGTAGAAGGCAATCCACATGAACGTCAAGGCGTAGGGCCAGATGTTGCCCAGGCCGTCTGCGATCGCTGTGCCTGCGTCCTGACCGTTCGTCATGCTCGTGAGTGTTGGTGCGACGAGCGTGGCCGCGATGAGGGTCAGGGCAATCGCGTAGACGGC
>JBEGMG010000067.1:0-6465 GCA_041183165.1 Actinomycetota bacterium
CGTTGCCCTCTTCGCCGCCGCCCGGGAGCGACCGATTGCCGAGGCCAAGATCGTCCGGCACGGACCTCGGAAGGGCTTGCCCGTCATCCAGCTCGCGCCCGCCCGCGCCGAGCGGCTCGCCCGTCTGGGGCAGGAGCGGGCGCTTTCTTACCGCGTCCTCTTCTTCACCGGGCTACGTGTCGGCGAACTTCAGGCGCTCCGGGTCCGCGACCTCTTCCTCGACGGCTCGAACCCGTTCATCCGGCTACCCGCCGCCGCCGAGAAGAGCCGCCGCGGAGCGGACCTCCCGCTCAGGCCCGACCTCGTCGGCGAGATCCGCATCGCCTTCGGTGAGCGCCTTCGGGAGGCCCAGGAATCGGCCAGGGAGCGAGGGACGATCCGCGCCCGACTCGACCCCGCCGACCGCGCCTTCGTAGCCCCAGTCGGCTTCCTGCGTGTCCTGGAGCGTGATCTTGCCTACGCCGGTATCGCCAAGCGGGACGACCTCGGTCGGACTGTCGATCTGCACGCCTTCCGGACCTCGCTTTGTACTCATCTGAACCGAGCTGGCGTTCCGCTTCGAACCGCGCAAGCCGTGATGCGACACTCCAACCCGTCGCTCACCGCGAACATCTACACCGACCCGACGTTGCTAGACACCGCTGCGGCGATCGTCGCCCTCCCGGGCCTCGCCGAGGCCAGAGCGATCGCCGAGTCGGAGCGGGCTTGACTCGCTCGGCTTGTCCTCGGCTTGTCTCTCGGCTTGTCTATCGCTTGTCTTTCCGGTGTCCGTTAGGGTCAATATCAGACCTCGCGTGACACGCTCACCGACCGACGTTCGACGACGACGAAGCAATGCAAGTGACGCACCATCCGCCACTAAAGACAACGCGAGGCCCTTGCGGACCTCGCGTGTCTTGAGTCGGGCTGGCGGGATTTGAACCCACGACCTTTTGACCCCCAGTCAAACGCGCTAGCCAAGCTGCGCTACAGCCCGTGATTGGACCGAAGAGTGTAGCGCAATCCCTGAATCGGCGTGACGGGCGATAAGCCTGCCGGACCATCTGAATCCTCGCACGGCCCCATCGGTTCCAATGAGCATGATGCGTCGATCCATCCCTTCCCGCCGAACGTCCGCCGCGAGCGGCATCCCACGGCCTGCAACGGTGCAACGGGTCCGACGGGGAGTGTCGATCGGAACTGTGCTCGTCGCTGCGGCCTGTACGGGCCCGAGCGGTCCAGCCTCACACGACGACCTTCAGGGTGGCACGATCCCGCCGCCGCCACGGGCGCCCGCCGAGGTGTCCGCCGCACACGCAGGCGATCGGGGTGGATGCAGGCAGCGCCCGGACGATGGCGGAGATGTCCGCCGCGGACTTCGGGCGATGGATGCTCTTGGCCAAGCAGGTCACCGAGCCGCCGGGACCGGCCTGCGGGGTGAGCACCTTGTTGGCGCTGACGCTCCAAGCGCGCTCGGCGAACCAGGCATCGTTCGACATCGGCACGGTCTCCATTGGTGAGGCCTGCGCTCCCTGCGCGCCGGCTTGCGGGACCCCACCGGCCAGCAGCCCCGCGCCGCCGATGGCGATGCCCTTGAGCGTGGTCCGGCGTGAGAGGGGAGTCTCTGGATCGATCATCTGGTCGTTCTCTGCTGGTCGTGCGTCAATCGAGCGCGTCGCGCTCCCTGTCGGTCGTCCACATGGGCTCGGCGATGCGCGGCTCGAGCGCACGGATCCTACCGAGGTCGTGGTTCGCTGCCAGCTGCTGGTTGGCTCCGCGTTGGTTCCAGCGCAAGGCGCGCGTTACGCTTGACGCGGGAAGTGGTGGCGACAAGCGCTGCGGCACCGCTCAAGTCCTTCACCCATCTCATGCCCACCTTCGTCATCACGCGCCTCACCAACTCGGTCCGGCGTCATCCTGGGGGCCCGGGCCGTGGCCTTCAAGGATCTCTCGGCTTGGACGATCTACCTTGGCAACCCTGCGCAGCCCGTTGGGGCGCGCGCCCGGCCCGGCGCGTGAGGTGAAGCCCCACGCGGCCCGCGCAGTCCGGAGCATTCCACGCATGCGGCTCCTGCCGAGGAACCCGGTCACACCCGCGCTGGCCTGCGTGGGAGGGTTCTTGTTGACCGGCACGCTGCTCGCCGCTCTCCTTGCAATCGCTGCAGGTTCTGGCGTTGAGTTCGCCGAACTGCCGATCGCCCGCGTCGTGGGGTTCATCGGCAACGCGCTGTTCTGGCTCGGCATCGCACGGCGGTGGACCTCTGCGGACGGCCGATAGACCCGTGTCTCGCTGAATCGAGGGGCCCCGGAAGGCTGTCCTGCGGGGGACGACAAAGCACGGCGCTATCGTGCGCGGGCATGATCCAGCCGATCCTTCGGTCGGGCTCGCTGCGGCTGCGCCCGCTCGGCCTGGCGGATGCTGCGCGCATGTGCGCGCTCGCCGGCGATCCGCGGATCGCGGCGACGACGATGCTGGTCCCGCACCCCTGGCACAAGTGCTCGGACTGAAGGGGGCAATGGCGCGCGGGCTCGCAGACGCTCGCGTTCTCGTAGGGCTCGGAGCAGGCATCGTCGGGACAATTGTGCATTTCTGGAAACGGGGTATCGTCCGTCCCAGTATGCTGAATCGGATTCTTCGACTTGCCGTCCTAGGGGTGCTTCTTGCGGCGCCGCTGGCGGCGCGATCACAAGACGCGCATCTTGACCTAGATCGCGACGGACTGCCCGACATCGCTTCTACAGAGGATCAATCGGAGGCGATCTCCGTGAAGGTCTGGCTTGGAGCCGTTGGTGGACCTGAACGCCCGACTCCGGATATTCATGTTTCGTGCCCAAAGGGATGCGATGCCGAGGTGAGTTCGGGCGTGTTCCTGGTACCCGACATCGATCTGGACGGGAGCCTGGAACTGGGAGTCTTGGCCTCACAGTTGATGTGCCCGAATGGAGAGCCGGGGCAGGTCTACACAGTGTTCATGTCTGGTACCGGCTTGCCGGGCATACGGTATGCGGGGCCGAGTGCCTTTCTCCTCGCGATGGTGTTGGACGCGAGAGCTCGAGGAGGCAGCCTTGACGAGTTGTTGTGGGCAGCGTTTCCCGCCGGCGCATCTGAGGGCGGATCATCCGGCGGATCAGGATCTGACTCGAGCGACAGTGGCTCCTCGGAGAGTTCTGGGAGCGGCGGCGCGCAATCTGGTGATTCGTGTTCATCGGGGCTTCCCTGTGATCGCCTGTGGGACGAGCGAGTCGTCATGGCACTCGCGCTGCGTGATGGGGATCCGACCGAATGGGTGAACAGGATTCTGCTCTTCGCTTCGCTCTCTAAGTGCGCGCTGAATCGTGCAGAGCAGGAGTATCCGTTAGACGGCGGGCGAAAAAACGCCCTTCGGCATGCGCTGTGGCAGTTCCTCCTGACCTGTTCATTTGGTGCCGTGACTGCGAAAGAACTTGGGGACATTCATGAGGAATGCGCACCCGATCCATGTGATTCGGCGATCGACCAATTCAACAACCAGCGCGCACGGGAACTGATTGGCGTGTTCCCCTGTCCAACGCTGGGGAGCGAGTGCTCCGGACTTGATGCGCTCGTGGAAGAACTCCAGCGGAGAATCGAGGCAGGGGAATTCATCATCGACCCCAGTGATCCGAGAGTCTCACCGCCGTGCGCGCAGGGGACTACATGAGCGCGCTGACGCGCCTCGCGCGAAGCCCACTCCTGCTCGTGCTGGCGGTGACCGCCATCGGCGTCGCCGTGGCCGCGAGTTGGCTGGTCTACCGCGGGGCAAGACGCCACCTCATGCGTCAAGAGCTCAACGAGTCGCGGCTCTTGGAAATCACCAACTGCGGCGACCAACTCCTTGGAACCATCGTGCGCTACCAGGTCGAGCATGGTCGTCCTCCCCTGACGCTGAGCGAGCTGGACCTTGCTGGCTTGAGCGAATGCCTTGAGCTGACTGGCAAGTATGGCGAGTGGGAACTTCTTCCGTCGGACCGATTGATGCCCATTGGGCTGCGTCTCACGATGCACGACTCGTGGAGAAACGCAACCGCGTGGTCCAACATCTCGGTTGCACTGCGGCCGAATGGCACTGGAGCGTGGAACGCAACACGAGATACGGCCTACTCGGTCTTTCCCGACGATCTCCATCATTTGCGAATGGCATCACCGCGGATTGAGGGGCGGGCAGCGGAGGCGACTCCCCCGGGGGGACAGCCGCGCTGAGGCGGAGGTGTTCGATCCGAAAAGGGCCGCTGGTCCAGCCGCTCGAAGGACGAGCACTCCACGCGCATGCTTGGTCATCCCCGCAGAGCTGCTGGTTGGCTCCGCGTCGGTTCCAGCGCAACGCGCGCGTTACGCTTGACCCGGGAAGTGGTGGCGGCAAGCGCTGCGGCACCGCTCAAGTCCTTCACCCACCTCATGCCCACCTTCGTCATCACGCGCCTCACCAGCTCGGCCCGGTGGCGCCGCCTCTTGATCGCCGTCGTCACGGCAGGCGCGACCGGGATTGCAACGGCGTTCGTGCGTCCGTTGGCGACGGGCCCGATCCACTACGAGTCCGTCTTCAGCACCCTCGTCGTGCTGCCGCTCCTCTGTCTGCTGCTGACCCTGTCGCTGCGGCGCGTCGCATGGCGCGCTGCGCTGGGATGGTTGATTCTTGAACTCACGGCGGTCTGCGCGGCATTCATCATCGGCGTGTGGCTTGGTCCTGGTCGCATGCACCACGACCTGCCCGAGGTCATGGCGGTGTTCTGGCTCGTCGCGGTGCCGGTGTGCGCGGGGCTGCTCGTTGGGTACCAGTGGTTCCGTCCATTGCCCACGGGGCCGTATTGCCGTGACTGCGGCTACTGCCTCATCGGAACGCCGTCGGACTGCTGTCCCGAGTGCGGCCGCCCTTTCGATCCGCAGAAGTTGGGCGTCACGAGGGAGGAACTCCGGCCCCAGGGGTTGGCCGCTCGTCGGTAGCGCTTGACCTGCGCACTCACGGAGTGTTGCACGGGCCCCAGACGGCGAGCAGGGCGCTGAGGTCGGCGCCGTCCACCCTGCCGTCCGCGGTGAGGTCACCCAGGACGGTGCCCGCGTCACCCTGGACTCCCCACGCGCCGAGCAGCGTGCTGAGGTCCGGGCCGTCGACCGCTCCATCGCCACTCCAGTCCGCTGGGCAGGGCGGATCGCATGCGAGTTCGCGCACCACGACTGTGTGCAACGCCACCGGGTCGCCCGCAGGCGCGACCAGTGGCCCGAACGCCACGCGGTCTCCGACCCAGCGCACGAATCCGGCTGGTGCCGGCGCGCCATTGATCGTCGCTTCGAGCGGACCGCACGGCGACGCGCCGACGAGGCTGATGGTGGCGGCGAGCGGCTCCGCAGTGCTTGCGAGGGCAGGATCGAGACCCGTCGCATCCAAGCGGCGCACCACCACCGTGAGTGGCGTCTTCGGCGACAGCGAGAGCTCCGCCCACGGCAAATCGATGCGCACTTCGCTCGTGCGGCACACGGAGAGCGCGAGCATGTTCTCGAGAGGTGCCGCCGCCGCGCGCACAGCTGCTGGTTGCCCTGTCCACGGCACGGCGCTCTGTACGCGGAGCCAGTGACTTCGCACCGCCGTGTCGGTGTAGGTCTTGTAGAAGACCGTGCGTGGATGGGCGGGCCGGACCGCGGCATCGAAGTGCGTGAAGATCTGTGCAGCCCACTGCTGGTCCAGCGTGTGGCCGATGTTGGTGAAGTTGTATGTCCACGGATACAGGCCGGGATTGGCGGCAGCGAGTTCACTCAGCGTGGGGGTATGACCGAAACACAGGTCCGAAGCGCCGTGGCAACCGCTGAAGGAGGTGTCGTAGAGCATGCACGCGCCGTGTCGGTAGCGCGTGGGAGCGGTGAGGATGTTGTAGGCCAGGCTGTCCAGCGTCCCATGACTGTGGTGCACGGGAAGGTTCATCGCGTTCTCGATGAGGAACCGCGCGCTGGTCTGGAAGTACATCGAGTCGGTGGCGCCGCTGGCACGGGGCACGAGCCCACCGGCGCCGTCGTGGAGCATGTAGCGCTTGCAGAGGTCGGGCGGGTTGGGGTCCGCCACGAAGATCTCGAACATGTCCGACGCGGGGGCGCACGGCGCGATCGCCGCGAAGCGATCCGGATGGCGCAGGCCGATCTGGTAGGTGCCGCGCCCGCCCATCGAGAAGCCTGTCAGGTAGACGCGATCGGGGTTGATGTTGAAGGTGTCCATCGCCCAGTCGATCGAGTCGAGGATGTCCTGCTCGCCAGGGCCCACCAGCGGATCGAAGGGATTGTCGACATACGCCGCCGAGGTACACCAGTTGCAGGTTCCCGCGGCATTCGGATTGGTCGGGCACAGGGCCGGATCGGAGAGGCCCCACTCGCGCCCATGTGGAGCGACCAGGATCCATCCGCGGTTATTGAGGAGCTGCGGCCATCCGACCGGGACAATGCCGAGTCCGCCGACGGCCTTGGTCGTGTACCTGCACGGAGGC
>JBEGMG010000068.1:0-2986 GCA_041183165.1 Actinomycetota bacterium
TCGGAGTAGGGCAGGCCGACCTCCACGATGTCGACTCCCGCCGCGACCATGGCGCGCATGAGCCGGACGCTGTCGTCTCGATTGGGGAAGCCCGCGGGGAGGTAGCCGATCAGTGCGGCCCGCCCCTCGGCCCGAGCCCGGGCGAAGGTGTCGGCGAGTGCGGTCATCTTCCTTCGGCCGCCTCGTCCACCGCCGGCAATCCGAACCATCGGGCCGCAGTGGCCACGTCCTTGTCGCCACGCCCGGAGAGATTGACGAGGATGACGCCATCGGGTCCGAGCTCGCGACCCAGGCGCATGACGCCCGCCAGCGCGTGAGCGGTCTCGATGGCGGGGATGATGCCCTCGGTGCGGCACAGGCGCTCGAAGGCATCCATGGCCTCGACGTCCGTCACGGGTGCGTAGTGTGCGCGACCCGTGTCATGAAGCCACGCGTGCTCGGGACCCACACCCGGATAGTCGAGCCCCGCGCTGATCGAATGCGACGGCACGGTCTGCCCCCACTCGTCCTGCATGACATAGGTGCGCGCTCCATGGAGCACACCGGGAGCGCCGCCGGCGAACCGCGCGGCGTGGCGACCTGTCTCCACGCCTTCGCCCCCGGCTTCGAATCCCCACAGCGCCACGGTCGGATCCTCGAGGAATGCCGCGAAGATGCCCATGGCGTTGGATCCGCCACCCACGCACGCCGCCACCGCGTCGGGCAGTCGACCTGTCTCCTCGAGCAACTGCTCGCGCGCTTCGCGGCCGATCACCGACTGGAAGGTGCGGACCATCGTGGGGAAGGGACTGGGCCCGGTCACGGTGCCGAGGATGTAGTGCGTCTCGTCGACCGTGGTCACCCAGTCGCGCATCGCCTCGTTGATCGCGTCCTTGAGCGTGCGACTCCCGGCCGTGACGGGCACCACGGTGGCACCGAGGAGCCGCATGCGCGTCACGTTGAGTGCCTGGCGACGCGTGTCCTCCTCACCCATGTAGACCACGCAGTCCAAGCCCAGGAGGGCTGCAGCCGTAGCAGTGGCGACGCCATGCTGGCCCGCGCCCGTCTCGGCGATGACGCGCTTCTTGCCCATGCGCACGGTGAGCAGCGCCTGGCCGAGCACGTTGTTGATCTTGTGCGACCCGGTGTGATTGAGATCCTCGCGCTTGAGGAAGACGCGGGCGCCGCCGCAGTGCTCCTGGCCGAAGCGCACGGCCTCGGTGAGGGGGCTCGGGCGACCGGTGTAGGTGCGCTGGAGTCGGTCGAGTTCGGCATGGAACGCCGGGTCCGCCATCGCCTGCGCGAACGCCGCCTCGAGGCCGTCGAGAGCTGCGGTGAGAGCTTCGGGCACGAAGCGACCGCCGTAGGGGCCGAAGTGGCCCTCTGCGACGGCGTCGCTAGCCACGCGCGCCTCTGAGCGCAGGATGCGAGCCTGCCGTGACGAGATCGTGCACCGCGACCCTAGGGTCGGGTGAAGTCGCCAGGCTCTCGCCCACGAGTACCGCGTCGGCACCGGCCTCGGCGTAGGCGATGAGGTCGCGAGGATCGCGCACGCCCGACTCAGCGATGCGCAGGCAGGAATCGGGGATGAGGGGCGCCAGCCGGGCGAAGGTGCCCCGATCGACCTCGAGAGTCTTCAGGTTGCGGGCATTGACTCCAATGATCGTGGCGCCCGCATCAAGCGCCCGAGCGACCTCGTCGGCCTCGTGCACCTCGACCAGCGGCGTCATGCCGAGCGAGCGCGTGCGCTCGATGAGACTCACGAGGGCGTTCTGCTCCAGCGCAGCGACGATGAGAAGGACGACGTCGGCGCCGTGCGCCCTGGACTCCCACAACTGGTAGCTCGTGACGATGAAGTCCTTGCGAAGGACCGGGATGTCGACGGCGCAGCGCACCTCGCGCAGATCATCGAGTGAGCCGCCGAAGCGGCGCTGCTCAGTAAGGACGCTGATGCATCGTGCCCCGCCGGCTTCGTAGTCGCGTGCGAGCTGTGCGGGATCGTCGATCTCGGCCAGGCGGCCCTTGCTCGGACTCGCGCGCTTCACCTCGGCGATGACGCCGACACCGGGTTCCCTCAGGATGCCCTCGGCATCGCGCGGGGCGGGCATGCGGGCCGCTGCGGCCTTGACGTCGTCCAAGGGGGTCGCAGCCATACGCCTGTCGAGGTCGTCGCGGACTCCCGCGATGATGTCGTCGAGGACAGTCATCGCTCACCCCCGCAGGCCAGGCGTGACCCACGCCGCGCTCTCACGTCGTCAGCGTGCCACAGCCGAGCCGTGATTGCTCACCCGGCCCCCGGCCAGCGGACGCGCGAAGGTCAACCCGCTCCGGAGCCGAGGAACGGCACGAAATTGCGCACGACCGCGAAGGCCATGGCAACGAGCAGGATGATGATCGGCGCGGCGCGCGAGACCAGGTCTCGCGTGGGTGTGCGTGCGGGCGTCACCCCGGTCCACGCGCGGTACATCCACACCGCCCACAGCCCGATCAGGAGCGGCACGAGCGCGACGAAGAGCGCATTGTGGTCGATCGCCGCGGCGATGTCGCCGTTTGCCAGCGCATGGGTCGCGCGCAGGCCGCCGCATCCGGGACAGTCCAAACCCAGGAGTGCCAGCGTCGGGCACAGGGGGTAGTGCCCGGGCTCATTCGGATCGACGAAGCGGATGTAGCCCGTCGCGAGGACCACGCCGGCCGCCGTGGCCAGTGGCGCCACGAGCCTGCGCCCACGTGGACGCGCGTCCACCCTGGGCTCAGCCGAAGCCTGCACCGGTACGAGGGCCATGTGGGCAGACTACGCCGACCCCGCCCGGTCCGGCGCGACCGCGAGCGGAACGCCCACCGTGAACGACGCCCCTCCCTCGGCAGCCGATCCCGCGCGCGCCCAGCCGTCCATGCCGGTCGCGAGCCGCCCCACGAGTGCGAGGCCGAGCCCCGTGCCCACCGGGCGCAGCCCGCGATACCGCTCATGCAGGATCCCCGGCTCGAAGGCCACGTCACGATCCTCGGG
>JBEGMG010000069.1:0-3256 GCA_041183165.1 Actinomycetota bacterium
GCGCAGGCAGCAGGCGACGGCGCTTGGGCGAGATGCCGTCGATCGTGGTGATGCCGTAGATGCCGTGCAGATCCCCGGTCATGCGCCCCCAGGCCCCGCGGCGCTCGGGGGCGCGTTCGCCGCCACCCCAACCGCCGTGGGACAGGATCGCCTCGAGGGAGCGGACCTCTTCCAAGCTGGCCCAGGAACGCTGCGCGCTCTCGAACCGCTGGCGCATGGCACTGAATCCATCGGCGTTGCCGAAGGACCCCAGAGCCCGATCCAGCGCATGGTCGGGCCGCTCCCCAAGGCGGACATCGCTGCGCAGCGCCCGCTGCATGGCGACGGCACCATTCTGGCAGATCAAGCGCAGCAGCATGACGTGGATCGCCGGCATGCCGAACCCATCGAGTGGCACCTCGAGGGAGAACCGCTGCTCGAAACGGTCCGGCCCGAGCTTGAAGGCCCCCGGGCCATCGGCCGGCAGGTGGGTGGAGTAGATCCGGCCCTCGGTGTAGCGGACCTGTTCACCGCCATTCGCGTTGATCACGGTCATGGCATCGTCCCGGCTCAGCATGGCGGCCCGCGGCGAGCTGACGGCGAGTAGACGCGGTGTGCCATGCGGGCCATGCTCCACGGCGAAGCGGAGGCCACTGCCGCTGTCGCGCTCGCTCACGCGCCGGAACACCTCGTCGGTCGAGAAGTAGCGAAAGACCGCATCGTTGAAGCCGCAGCGACGGAACAGGCTGGTCCAGAAGCGGTCGGTGGCCGCAACCTTCATGCCGCCGAGCAGCAACGATCGCGGGGCCAGCCGCGGTCGGCCACCCAGGGCGCTCACGCCATGCCGCGAATCCAGTCGGGTGGTCGCCGCTGGCCTGGTCGGCGCCTGACCGTCCACCTGCAATGCACCGATGTCGGCGGTGACATACTGGATGTCGGGGATGATGGATGCGACGGGCACACTCCGGGGGTGCGAACCCGTGCCCGGGGCAACGCCTGCCGCGGTGGGTGGAACAATGACGGGAAAGGACACCATGGGTCAGGACTCCTGATCGGGACGCTCCGGCGAGAACTGGCCAGGACGCGCACGACGACGTGAACGCCCCCGGATGAAGGCCTTGGGAAGTTGTGGGGAACCCGCGGCGGCGAGCTGCCGCATCGAGTTGACGAGGGTGTCGAGCCGACGCGTGGCGCCGATCGACCGCCAGACCCCGTCGACGATCACGAACTGTTCGCGCGGCCGAGCCAGCCGGGGGAAGGGCAGCGGCGTTCGCTGGCACTGCACGACGGTCTTCATGGGGATGTCCGGGTGCAGGCGGAAGACTCGACCGGCCATCTGCACCGTCGGCCCGCGGGAGGCGGGGCGAACGAACACCGTCCGCAGTGATGGATCGTTGAATCCCTCGGTCAGGCAGGCCATGGCGACCAGGACCTGCAGTTCGCCGGCGGCAAACCTGGCGATCTGGGCATCCCGGTCGGTTTGCCCGCTGACGAGATCGCAGGCGATCCCTGCCGACCGGAGCTCGGCCAGACAGGCCTGGCCCTCGACGGCGGTCCGGAAGAAGATCACGGTCTTGCCGAACTCATCCCGGTGCGCGAGCCAGGTACGGGCCACCAGCACCGGATCCCAAGAATCGATCGTGACGTGCCGGTACGGCGACAGGTAGCCGTCGTCCTGCAAGCTCTGGATGGAGCACCGGCGAAGGATGTGGTTGTAGGACAGGCGCGCCTGATCGGTGCGGTAGGGGGTTGCCGTCAGGCCGATGACGTAGCCGGGCGCCATGGCCGCCATGACGCTGGCCGAACTGGCGCAGGCGTCGTGGTGGGCCTCGTCCATGATGAGGATGTCACAAGGGGGCGGCGAACGATCGAACATGCTCACCAACCGCAGGTCGACCCCGAACCCGAACCGACGGTTCTCGTCATCGACCTGCCGGAGCAGCTCGCGCTTGCTGGCGCACCAACCGATCCGCATGCCGGCCTGGTCCTGCAGCGTGGCCGCAATCGAGAGCCCCAGATGCGTCTTGCCGCCGCCGGTCGGAACGATGACGAGTGCGCTGGACACCACCGCGCGCGAAGCCCGCCCCGGAATGGGGGCCTCGAGCGCCTGGATCACCTGCTGCGAGAGTTCTTGCTGGTAGACGCGCCCACCATGCGCCGAACATCGGTCACGCGCGGCTGGGCCGAGCGTTGCGGTGGCTGAACCCAGCCAGCGTGGTTGGGAATGAAACTCGCACTTTGTCATTGATCGGATCACGGTCGTCGGTTAAGGTGGCAAACGGCAAGCCGTCAGGTTCGTGACAACGGTTTGACCGCGATCCATCCATGCGCAAGGAAGAAGGCAGCCGCGGGGCGTTGTCATGTCGTGTGACATCGTCGCGGGCGGTCCGTCCGCTTCGTGGCGGACGGACGTCGAATTCGTGTCGGCCATCGACCGCCTTCGAGCCTGACCAACTTTGGCCATCCGTCCGCCTCCTACCGTCAAACCAGCCTTGATGATGCAACCCATGGAAAACAAGAAGAAGCCAACCACCAAGCTCTCGCGTTCCGTCACGTCACTCGCGCGGCTGAGCGATCCGTCGGGATCCCTGCAGGCGATTGACCTTTTCGTCGAGTCCATCGTCTGCGGCCGCTCGTCGGCGCGGGCCATGATCATTGCCGGGCCCGTCGGGTCGGGCAAGCGGCAGGTGGCCCTGGCCGCCGCCGCCGAGTTCGGCACCCACGTCACGGAAATCGAGCCGAACTCGCTGGTGTCGCGTGACGAGCTCGTCGCGCTGCTGGACAGCGTGGGCTCCGATGGCGTGCTGGTCATCCACAACTTCGACGAACTGCCGAACAAGGCGCAGCAGGAACTCTGCCTGCTGATCACCACCGGCCATGCTCTCGAGCGGCCGAATCCCTACCTGCACGAGTCCGCCAAGGGTCACCTGGCGACCGAGCTCGAGCAGCCGGCCATGGTGATCGCCACCACCAACATGCTGCAGTGCATGCCGCATCCCATGATCCAGGCGCTGCCGTGCTTCACGCTGCGTCGTTACCGCGAGTCGATCCGCAGCTCGCTGCAGGGGCGCCTCGCAGCCAGTCAGGCGACCTGCGATGCCGATTCGTTCGATGCGCTCGTCGACCTCATCTACCTGTCACCGGCGGACCGTTTCGAGACGGTCGCCACCGTGCTGACCAGCCAAGCGGCCCGCTGTGCCGGTGGTGCGGTCGATGCGCCCACCGGCGCGCGCGTGGTCGGCATGTGCTGGGCTGCCATGCCCACGCAGGAGATCGT
>JBEGMG010000070.1:0-5306 GCA_041183165.1 Actinomycetota bacterium
CGATCTCGTCCGAGCCCTCCTCCACCGAGATCTTCGGCAGGGCATTGGCGAGCCAGGCGGGCACCCACCAGTTGGCCTTGCCGAACATCGTCATGAGCGAGGGAACGAGCACCAGGCGCACGATGAACGCGTCGATGATGACGGCGGACGCGAGAGCGATGCCGAAGAGCTTGATCGTGCCATCGGGTGACGGGACGAAGGCCAGGAACACACTCGACATGATCGCCGCAGCGATGACGACGACCTTGCCAGAGCCGGCCAAGCCACGGCGGACGGCCGCTCCGTTGTCCTTCGTGCGTTCCCACTCCTCCTGCATACGCGACACCAGGAAGACCTGGTAGTCCATCGAAAGGCCGAAGAGGATCGCGAAGACCATGACGGGCAGGAACGGGAAGATCGGACCCGTCGCTGTCACGCCGAGCGGACCTGCGAGCCACCCCCATTGGAAGACCGCCACCGTGATGCCCATGGCCGCACCGAAGCTGAGCAGGCTCGTGATCGCCGCCGTGAGAGGCACAAGAAGTGACCGGAAGAGAACCATGAGCGCGAGGAATCCCAGGAGTACGACGATGCCGAGGAAGAGGGGCAGGACGTCGATGAGCACCTGGGTGAAGTCCTGCGTGATCGCCTGGGCTCCGCCGACGTACATCGTCGCGCCCGTATCTGCCTCGATAATCGGGGCAGTCTCGGTCCGCAGCCTGTCGAGGAGCTCACTCGTGGCGATGTCCTGGGGCGCCGTCTCCGGCGTGATGAGGATCGAGGTGACGATGCCGTTGTCGCTGAAGGCTGTCGGGTTGACGGCGTAGAGCGGCAGCATCTGCTCGTTGGGGAGCGTCGAGGCGACCCCCGGTGTCTCGTTGATGATGCGCACCGTCTCCGCGAGTGCGTCGAGATCACGCGGGAGGGGGAGGTTGACCGCGGCGAAGAACGGCCCGTTGACGCCAGGACCGAAGCCCTCGCTCATGAGGTCGTAGGCGATGCGTGCGGTGTTGGTCTCGGGCTTGCCGCCATCGTCGGCGAAGCCGAGGCGAAGGCCGAGAGTGGGCAGCGCCAGCATGATGACAACACCGAGCGCCAGGATCGCGGGGATGATCGGGCGCCGCTGCAGGAAGCGGGCGTAGGCAAGGAAGCGACGGCCCTCGGGGTGCTTCGTGCCGTCGACCTTTGACTTGCGTGCCCAGGGCATGCGCAGCGCCAACGCCTTGGTCCCCAGGAGGGAGAGCATCGCGGGAAGCAGCCATAGCGCCGCGAGCATGACGGAGAGGACCGTGACGGCGGCCGCAACGGCGAGGCCATTGAAGAAGTTGATGCGCAGCACGAACAGGCCGAGCAGGGCAATGATCACGGTGAGTCCCGCGAACTGCACCGCACGCCCGGCGGTGCCGACCGCCTCATAGGCCGCGCGAGTCTTGTCGTGGCCCGCCAGGAGTGCCTGGCGGTATCGATTGAGCACGAACAGGGCGTAGTCGATGCCCACACCGAGGCCGATCATCGCGGCCAGTGTGGGCGCGAAGGTCGCCACGTCGAGGAAGCGCGCAACGACGAGGATGAGCATCTGGCCCACCGCGAGGCCCAGCAGCGCGACCAGAATCGGCATGCCTGCGGCGACGATCGAGCCGAAGGCGATGAGAAGGATGATGATGGCGACGAGGATGCCGATCGCCTCGCTCGAGGGCGGCGAGGAGTTGGCGAACTCCAGCACCTGTCCACTCGCCCCGACCGCGAGTTCCGGCGAGTTGGCTGCCTTGACCGCGGCAACGATCGCGTTGGCGTCAGCTCCGGAGATCTCTGCGCCGTTACCTCCGAGGCTCACCCGCGCAAAGGCAACGGATCCGTCGGCGCTCACCGGGGAGGTGGCCTTCGCGGTCGCCTCTAGGGCCGGGCCGAGCTGCTCGGCGAGGAAGTCAGGGAGTGGCTCGTCTCCGCCCGTGTCCGGGCAGTCACGGCCGATCGGATCGCCGTACGGATTGGTGACGCAGGTAACGGAGTCGAGCGCGGCGATTTCCTCGAGCACGGGCGTGATCGCCTGCTCGGTCGCGCTATCCATCACATCGCCGCTGGCCGGCGACCACACCACACGTATGGCCGCCTCGCCCGAGCCGCTTGGCGGCAGCGTGGACAGCATCTCCGTGGCGGTGGTCGACTCGGTATCGGGAAGCGAGAAGGAGTCGTTGAACTGCCCACCGAGTTGGGTTCCCACCCCGAACACCGCCGCCATGGCGATGAACCAGGAGGCGAGCGCCCAGACGGGCTTGCGGACGGCCCACCGAGACAGGGCACCCATGAGCGAACTCCTTCGTAGGTTGTGCAAAACGACTGACGCCACGCTACGGTATGTGTGTGACACACGCAAATGAGGCTGCGCGGGCCCTCTCGGTGGCCCGGGTGGACCACGCCATGCAGGGCATGCGCCGCCTCGTGACGCGGCCCCCGAGCGCATCGGTCCCCATGCCCGGCCTCGGCCGGCCAGTGGACCTGTCCAAAGTATTGGCATGCGAAGCCGTCGCCGAGCTCTCTCGAGGCGGTCCGGTCACGATCACTGACCTGTCATCGGCCATGCACTTGGAGCGGTCCACGGTGAGTCGCCTCATCGGTGAAGCGGAGGCAGAGGGCCTGGTCGAGCGCAGCACGCACCCGGACGACGGCCGGATGGTGACCGTGACGGTCACTCCCCTGGGGCAACAGGTGGTGGATTTCGTCCAGGGTCTGCGCGTGGGCTACCTGCGTCACGCTACGGATGTGTTCAGCGACGCTGAGATCGCAACGCTCGCGGATCTCCTCGGGCGTCTCGCGGAGTCCATGCTGCAGTCATTCGAGCCGTGGCTGCATGGCGTGATGGAGAGCCCGGGCGCTCAGACGACGGGCATCTCTCCGGGGTCGGACGACACGACGTCGCGCACGACGGCGCTGGCGAGCCCTGCGTCGTAACCGCGACGGGTCAGCGCACCCATGAGTCGGCGGACCTGGGTGGCATAGGGCAGGCCCATGACCTGCGGGTAGCGGGATCGAGCCAGTTCGTAGGCACGTGCGCGCTCCTGATCGGGGTCGATCGGATCCAGTGCCTCTGCAATGACGTCGTCGGCGACGCCCTTGCGTCGCAATTCCTGCGCGACGGCGCGCTTGCCGAGCCCTCGGGTGCCATGCCGAGATCTCACCCAGCCATTGGCATAGGCGAGATCGTCGATGAGTCCCACCTCGGTGAAGCGGTCGAGTACCGCGCACGCCACGTCATCAGGGATACCGCGTTGAGCGAGATATCGCTCCAACTCGACGCGCGTCCGAGGTGCCGCGTCGAGCCGGCGAAGCACCAGGATCCGGGCGACGTTCTCAGGATCGGAAGGTGCCTCGCCGGGCTCGGCGGGCGGTGGCGGGCGGAAGGCTGTGCTCACGTCGATCGATCGTAAGGACTAGTCGTCGATCGGAACGACGTCGATAGGTGCGTCGATGTCGACGGGCAGGTCGACATCGACGGGAGCATCGACACGGGCCTCGACGCCGTAGGTCTCCTTGATGCGCTTCTCGATCTCGTTGGCGAGGTCGGGGTTGTCGCGGAGGAAGGCGCGGGAGTTCTCCTTGCCCTGGCCGAGCTGATCGCCCTCGTAGGTGTACCAGGCCCCGGACTTCTTGACGATGCCCGCATCTACGCCCATATCGATCAAGCTGCCCTCGCGGGAGATGCCCTCGCCGTAGAGGATGTCGAACTCGGCCTGCTTAAAGGGAGGCGCCATCTTGTTCTTGACGACCTTGACGCGCGTGCGGTTGCCCACGGCCTCCGTGCCGCCCTTGAGCGTCTCAATGCGACGGATGTCCAAGCGCACGGAGGAGTAGAACTTCAGCGCCTTGCCACCCGTGGTGGTCTCGGGCGAGCCGAACATGACGCCGATCTTCTCTCGCAACTGGTTGATGAAGATCGCGGTCGTGCCGGTCTGGCTGAGTGCACCAGCCATCTTGCGCAGGGCCTGGCTCATGAGGCGGGCCTGCAGGCCGACGTGGCTGTCGCCCATCTCGCCCTCGATTTCAGCGCGCGGCACGAGCGCGGCGACGGAATCGATGACGATGAGATCGACGGCACCCGAGCGCACGAGCGTGTCCGCGATCTCCAGTGCCTGCTCGCCGGTGTCCGGCTGCGAGACGTAGAGGCTGTCGAGGTCGACACCGAGACCGGCGGCGTAGATGGGATCCAGCGCGTGCTCGGCGTCGATGATGGCCGCAATGCCGCCGGCCCTTTGGACGTTGGCGATAGCGTGCAGGGCAAGCGTCGTCTTGCCGGAGCTCTCCGGGCCGTAGATCTCGACAATGCGTCCACGCGGCAGGCCGCCAATGCCGAGAGCGATGTCGAGTGCGATCGATCCGGTCGGGATGACCTCGACGGGGGCGCGGCCTTGCTCACCGAGTCGCATGACCGAGCCCTTGCCGAACTGGCGCTCGATTTGGGCGAGGGCGGCGTCGAGGGCCTTCTCGCGGTCGCTGCTGGCGACAGCAGTGGGGTTGGGAATGTGCGCCTTGGCGGCCATGGCCTCTCCTTCGTTCACCGCCGGGGACCCGGCGTCTCGTGGTCTGTGGTGGAGTGACCGTAGGACGGGGGTCCGACAGTGGCTCCTGACGCCGGTGAAACTGTGGAGAGTGGCGCCACGACTCACATTAGGACGAACAGGTGTTCGAACTATTGCGACACGCCGAGGATCGATCAGCCTCGTTCCCTCACGCGCAGGGAAACATACACCAATGTGGTGTATGTTTCCCCACATGTCGCGGACGAACATCGACATCGACGACGAGCTCATCCACCGTGTGATGGTGCGCTACCACCTGACCACGAAGCGTGAGGCCGTGGACTACGCCCTGCGCAGCCTCGTCGGCAGTCCGATGACCAAGGAGGAGATCCTCGCCATGGCCGGATCCATTCCGGATTTCGAGGTCCCGCCGGATGGCGATGACGATGACTACCTACCTGGCTGATTCGTCGATCTGGATCGACTTCCTCCGGAGGCCTAGCGCGCGCTTGAAGGACTTCATCCTCGACGAGGAGGTCGCGCACAGCGAGCCCGTGACGATGGAGGTCCTCTCCGGTGCGCGTGACGGAGCCGAGATTGAGCGAGTGCAGCGCATGCTCCTCGGCACCCCGTTGCTGCAATTCGATAGCGCATCCGACTTCGGCGCTGCTACCGAATTGCGACGCTCAGCGCTTCGTCAGCGCCTGCGCGTCGGCATCGTCGACTGCATGATCCTTGCCGTCGCAGCCCGACACGACGTACCTCTGCTGACATTGGATCGCGGCCAGGCAGCATTGGCCCATTCCCACGGAA
>JBEGMG010000071.1:0-5574 GCA_041183165.1 Actinomycetota bacterium
GGTGGTCGAGGGCCCTTCGCGGGGGTCTTGCAGGCCTACAGATCCTTGGTCTTGTAGGTCTTGTTGCCGATCTTGAGCGTCTCGACGTAGTTGAGCGTGTACGTCACGGTCTTCTTGCCGACCTTGACAGCCAACTCGACCAGCGTGCCATCGCCTGAAGAGTCGATGACCGTCATGTTCCTGGCGTTCTTCGGCAGCTCAGCCGTGTCCCTGCCCGCATCGCCCCACAGGTCGTAGGACAGCGCACCCGGGATGAGACGGTCGTTGCCGGCGCCTCCGTGGATGATGTTGCGCGTGGACGGCGCCTTGCCGGAGTAGCCGTAGAGGACATCGGCCTTCTGACCGCCCCAGATCGGGAAGTCGGGCACGAGGGCTGCGATCTGGCCCGTCTTGCTCCAGGTGATCTGGTGATAGCCGATATCGGCGCTGTCACGCAGGACGAGGTAGTAGAAGGAGCCGTCCGAGCCCTCGGCGGGACGGATGGTGAAGTCCTCCTTGAGGTAGCTCTTCTCCTTCTTCCAGCCCTCAGGCAGCGTGACCGCGTCGAAGGCTGCTTCGAGTGCCTCGGGCGAATCCGCACTCGTGGCGTGCGCGATGTACTTGTTGCCGAACTGGTCGATCACGTAGAAGCGCAGGATCTTCTCGCCATCGGGCTCATTGTCGTCCGTCACCCAGAACTCCATGTTCTGAGCCTTGTAGTTCGCCGTCAGCTTGACGTCAGTCCCCAGCGGGGTGAGCGCGTAATTGCCACCGAAGTACGGGCCGAGATTCGCCGGAAGCGGGTATGCCTTGCGATTGTCGTAGGGCCACATGGCGTTGATGGCCGAGGACATCGAACCCCAGGTATAGCCATCGGATGTTGTCTCGTAGACGGTCTCGCAGATCTCCGCGCCGGGCGAGGCAATGAACTGCGACATCTGGAACTGGAGGTTGCGCGTCGAATTCTTGACCCAGGGGTCCGGGGGCTCGTAGTCGGTCCACGCCTCATCGGAGATCTCGTTGTCTCCACCGGACTTGTAGGTGTTGACAGCGTTCTTGGGATCCTCCTGGACGGGGCCGATGTCGATCACCTCGTGGGCGACCTCGAGCGGCTTCCACGGGATCGTCGGGCACTCCGTGCGGGGCTGCAGCGGGGCGGGGCGCGCACTCGCGGACGGAGCCGCGACGGCGAGGGTCAGCAGCACGGCGGATGAGCACGCAGCGAAGCCGACCAGGGCGGTTCGAGATGACTTCATGAGACCTCCGGGATGGGTAACGCCTGCCCTGTCATGGGCTTGCCCGCGACGCTACGGACGGACCACGGCGACGTCACACTTCGCGGACACCTGTGGTGAGGGGCGATACAGGTGTGACCGGCGCCGAAACAGTTGTCTGTCGTCCTAGGCCGAGAAGGACGCCTCCAGGCGCACCCCGCGAGCAGCCGGGACCCATGTCCACGATCCGCGGGCCACAGCGCACCAGGCGTCCATGATCGCCGTCCCGGAGCCGCGCACGATCTCCCCTCGAGGCAGGCCCCGCCCATCGTCTTCCACGACGATGGTGAGGGAGTCATTCCCCACCCTCGACACAGCCACATCGACCTGGGACGCATGGCCGTGCGACGCGGCGTTCAGCAGCCCCTGCTCGACCACGCGGTAGATCGCAGTGAGGAGGTCCCTCGAGACACCACCACCCATGAGAAGCGTGCGAGATTCGTGATCGAAGGTCAGTCGCACGTGAAGCACCGAGCCCCATGACTCAGCCAGATCCGCTAGGGCTGTGTCCAGGCCGACGGACCCGAAGGCTGGGCTCAGGCGCCGGCTCGCAGAGCGGACTTCCGTCGAGCGGATGCGCTCGATCTCATTGATCGCCTTCTCCAGCCGCTTCTGCGTCGACGGATCTGCACTGTCGAGACATGCACGCATTTCGAAGGCGACGACGAGGAGATCAGCCTGCACCCGGTCGTGCAGGAACTCAGCCACCCCGCGCCTGGCACGCTCATCGGCCTCGACGACGAGTTGCTGCTGGGTCTTGACGGTCTCGAGGGCCGCGGTCGCGACAGCAGCCTGCCGGGCGTAACGCAGGGTGAGCGCGCCCGCGAGGGACTGCGCGAAGGTGATCGCGATGAAGGCACGGATGGTCGTCGGGACGATGCCCACAGCCGATAGTGACGGCGTCGACAAGAAGAGCGGCGACAGGATGTAGACGCGCGCCAGCCCACCAGTTACGGCAGCAAGGAGCATCGCCGCTAGATAGGGCACCCGCGCCGGACTGCCGAACTCGTCCTTGCGGAGGTAGCGACTAGCAACGGCGAGCACGATTGCCGAGGCACCTGCGGCTGCAATGGCGTTGCCCACGACCGCCACGATGTCAATGGGACTGACCGCGCTCTCGCCGTACTGTCCGATGATGGACGGCGTGAACTGCTCAGGCAGAGTCACGCACGAGTAGCGACAGCGGCTGAGTGTGCCCAAGAGGGAGACCTGCACGTTCTGCAGCAGGATCAGCAGGAATACGGCGCCGAAGACGACCCACGGAAAGAACGGCCACGGGCCCAGGACGGCGCGCACAGCACCGCGCCCCAACCTCGCCCATCCGCTTCCCATGGCTAACGCTGACCGTACTCCCTTGTTTCACGCACGAATCGCAGGACGGCGAGCGTCCGCAGATCCGCTCCCTCGGGCGGCTCCGGCACGAGGACCTGGTACGCGCGGGAAAGCTCCTGGCGCACAACACCATGCGTGAGATCTAGGCGCTTGGCGACAGTAGGAGCATCGAGTCCTTCAGCCACCAGGGCCATGATGTCGCGCTGCCGAGACGTGAGGCGTGCGACAGCCGGCTGCTGATCGCTCATCTGACGACTCACCATCAGCGGATCGACGACGTTGAGCCCACGAGACGTGGAGTGGAGTACGTCGCTCAGGTAATTGGGGTGCAGGTCAGCCCTCTTGAGGATGTAGGACCACCCCTGCCGCTTGTCGTCATCGAACCGCGTGAGGAACGTCGGCACCTGGTACTGCGACAGGATGACGATGCCGACTCCTGGCCACCTCTCCCTCAGCGCGATGCCGAGCTCGATGCCCGACATCGAGTCATCTCCCAAGGAGAGGTCGAGGAGTGCCACATCGAATGCCGTCTCCTCCACCGCAGCGAGGGCCTCATCGGGAGAGCCAGCGGTCACGACTATCTCAAGATCGCGTCGGCTTCCGAGGATGGCCGAGAGGATCCCGCGCAGTGCCGGATCATCTTCGACGTAGAGCACGCGCAGGATCGAGGCACCCGCAGCGGGCCCGGCAGTGGCCGAGGACATGGACCGATCCCAGCACACCCGCGGCAAGGGCACCAGTACGCCTAGACATCTGTTCTACGTTCGTCGAGTGGCGGGCTATCGCACTCCCGGACGGCGTGTCGCGTGCGATACGCCGCCACTCAACGCAGGGGGCCGGAGCTGCCGCGCGCCACGAGGCGCGTTTCGACCTGGCGATGGACCGACGCTCGGCCGGGCTCGGCGATACGACCCATGAGGAGGTCCGCAGCCGTCCGGCCCATGTCCGCGAGCGGCTGGGCCACCGTCGTGAGATCGAGGGAGTCCAGCAGGCGCATCCCGTCGTAGCCGACGACGGACACGTCATCGGGCACGCTCAAGCCACCGGCTCGCAGTGCCGCGAGTGCACCGATCGCCGCGAGGTCATTTGCCACCACGAGTGCCGTCGATCCGGCATCGACTGCGGACTCAGTCCCGACGTAGCCACCCCGTTCCGTGAAGGCCCCGTCCACGACGTGAGGCTCGAGACCGTGCGCACGCATGGCCCGCTCGTATCCGGTGCGTCGCTCTCGAGCGATCCGATTGTCGCCTCCGGAGACGTGGGCGATCCGCGTATGGCCGAGGGAGACGAGGTGATCGACGGCAAGTTGAGCCCCAGCGACGTCGTTCCCCGCCACGGAGTCGACCCCGGGGATGCCGTCGGTGCGCCACGTCACGACGACGGTCGGCACCTCGGCTGCGATCGCTGCCAGGTCCTCCTCGGACAGCCGGTGCGCGATGAGGACGAGTCCCTCCACGCGCGACTCCAGCAGGCGCGTGATCTCCGTGCGCTCCGTGGCCGGATCGGCATTGCCGGTGACCAGGAGGGTGGAGTAGTCATGGCCGCGCACCGCCTCCTGCACCCCGTCGAGGATCTCTGCGAAGACGGGGTTGTGGAGGTCGAGGATGTGTACGCCGATCGTGTGCGTGCGCTGACGCACCAGGCTGCTCGCCGTGCGATTGGGGCGATATCCGAGCTCATCCGCTGCCGCGAGGATCGCCTCGCGGCTCGCGGGCGCGACCTTGGGCGAACCCTGCAGCGCCAAAGACACGAGCGACTTGGAGACACCGGCTCGCGCGGCGACGTCGTGCAGCGTGGGTCGACGACTCACAGATGCCGTCACGTCATCCGACCTCGGAGATGTGCACGACACGGCCCTCTCGAGCCGACACTTCACAGGCGATGGCTGCCGCCAGCGCTGCGCGTGATGACTCGGGCGGACAGGGATTCGCGCGCTCCCCGCGCACGAAGTCGACGAATGCGCTTGTCTCTGCGGTGAAGGCTGCGCGGAAGCGGTCCATGAAGCCGAAGTACGGTGTGACGGTGTCGGGGTCGATACCCCCGAGGTAGGCCGGCAGGATCTCCGGCTCGACACCGGCTTCCGCCGCACGGATCGGCACGCGGTGATCGAGGCCCGCCGAGATCGAGTCGAGAGACCCGAAGGCCTCCATCCGGATGTCATGGCCGACCGGATCGTGCCGGGTCCCGCTGATGAGCACCGGCACGCCGCTCTCCAGTGTGAGATGCACAGCGACGACATCGTGGTCGTCGGCGGCGGCGTAGTCAGGATGGTGGCGCACTGTGCCGGTGGCGTAGACGCTCGCGATCTCGGCGTCACCCAGCCATCTCGCCAGGTCGAGGTCGTGCACGAGCATGTCGCGGAATGTCCCCCCGCTGCCGGCGATGTAGTCGGCACTCCCCGGAGTCATGTCATGCGCGGTGAGCGTCATCGTGTAGAGCACGCCGAGCCGGCCGGACTCTATGGCCTCACGGATACGTCGTATGCCGACATCGAATCGCCGCTGGAAGCCGATCTGCATGGGCGCATTGGTCGACATCGCGATCAGTGCATCTGTCTCCTGCAGCGTCATGGCAAGCGGCTTCTCCACCAGCAGCGGCTTGCCTCGCTGGGCGAGGGTGCCGATGAGCTCGGCATGGGTGTCGGTGGCCGTCGTCACGGCGTAGGCATCTGCCTCGGGCCACTCGCCCCAGGGCGCGGTGTTCACGTGGGGGGGCGTACCCGCGGACCCGGCGCTCGCGGCTTCGGCACCGACGCGGTCCGCCAGCTCGGCCGCGCGTTCAGGATTGCGGTTGGTGATGACGATCTCATCGACCCGGCCGTCCGCCGCCAGATCCTCGGCCCGGATGACGCCCATGCGCCCGGCACCCACGACGACGATTCGCATCGGCAGTCCTTTCTTGGCCTTGAGAGGAAGCGTTCTGCGGTCGGATTGGGCCACCGGGTGACACCTTCCGACCGCAGAACGACGCCCCGAGGTCAGTGCGGGGC
>JBEGMG010000072.1:0-2605 GCA_041183165.1 Actinomycetota bacterium
CGACTCGACCTACTGGCTGTGGTTCGAGCTGCTGTGGCGTGACTACTTCCACCTGTGGGTCCGGCGCTGGCAGTCGCGCGCGTTCAAGGCCAGCGGCATGATGGGACGCACGCCCTGCGGCAGGCAGGATGTCGACGCGTTCGAACGCTGGCGTTCGGGCACCACCGGCGAGCCGTTCGTGGATGCGTGCATGCATGAGTTGGCGGCGACCGGCTGGCTCTCCAACCGGGGCCGGCAGAAGGCCGCGAGCTGGCTGGCCAAGACCGCCGGCGTCGATTGGCGATGGGGCGCCTGGTGGTTCGAGAGCCAGCTGCTGGACAACGATGTCGGTCCCAACTGGGGCAACTGGCAGTATGTGGCCGGCGTCGGCAACGATCCCCGCAACCGCACCTTCAAAGTTCGCGCCCAGGCCGACCGCTACGACGCGGATGGGGCGTACCGGCGGGTGTGGGGATGAACCAGCCCCGGCCGCACGCTCGGAATCGCCGATCGCCGCTGTGATGATTCCTGCATACTGCGCACATGCCAACCCTTCCGAGCGGTCGTGCCTTGGCCCTGTCGACCGACCACATTCTTCCCCCCGGAGCAGTGACCTTCACGTGTCCCGAGGGGCACTTCTGGTTCCACCAACTCGACCGGAAGATCTGCCCGCCTCCGCTCAAGCCGGATCAGGAGTGGCTGTGCGACTTCGCGCACGCCCCTTGCCCGGCCACGCGCGAGGAAGCGCTGTCCCTGCTGTGGGTGCTTGACTGCTTCGGATCAGATGACTTCCAGTGGCGCGGCTACACGATGTCGGATCCCGAAGCGCTGGCCGACTTGACACCCGAGGATCGAGCAGCGTGGGATGCGTGGATCGCCGAACCACGGGTGGGTGCATTCCTCGACGACGTGATCGCACGCTGCCGTGCGCAGGCGGAAGCGAACCGCAGCAACCAGGGCGTCATGGTGTTCCGAAGCACGCCGCCTGAGGAGCCGAACGACGAGGCCAGCACGATCGTCATACCCTGATGCCATGGCACCGCACAGGGATGGCACCGAGCGAATGCAACTGACATCCGATGACGTGATCACCACGCTCGGGCTGCACCGGCATCCCGAGGGCGGTTTCTTCCGCGAGACGTTCCGCGCGCCCGACGCGCCGCGCGGAGCCAGCACGTCGATCCTGTTCCTGCTTCCTGCTGGCGAGCAGAGCCGATGGCACCGCGTCGATGCCGACGAGCATTGGCTCTTCCACGACGGCGACCCGATGGAGCTGCTGCTGGCCGACCCTGTGTCGGGTGCGCGCACGCGCATCGTGCTGGGCCGCGGCATTGGGCACGGCGATGCACCGCAGTCGGTCGTGCCGCGCGGCTGGTGGCAGGCAGCACGGCCGCTTGGTGCTTGGACGCTGGTCGGTTGCGTCGTGGCGCCGGCGTTCGAGTTCGCCCGCTTCGAGATGGCACCCGAGGGCTGGGAGCCGGGTGGAGCGTGAGACGGTGCGGCGAGCCACGCCGTGCTCATCGTGCCGATCACTCCGGAGATGCGGCCCATCCTGCAGGCGCCTGCCGTGCTTGGATATGGCGAAGACGCGGCCGCTCTGCAGAGTTGGCATCCTGATGGGCCTGGGCGAGCGAGGCGCGAAAGGCGCTCCTGTCGACGTCGAGCGACTCAGCAAGAGGCATCGCGATCGGCGATGGATTGAACCTGCGCGACGAGTTCCTCAAGATGCTTGCGGCGATCCAGTGGTATGGAATCGATGTCCCACGGAACCGTGCACAGGCGGCGATCACGCTGCTCTGCTGCCAAGATGGGCAGCCACGTGGCTGGCAGGTGGATATGCGCTTTCGCAGCTCACCGAGGACGAGCGCGAGGCGTTCGACCGGATGATCGAATTCCTGGACGACATCCTGGATAGGTGATTGGTCGGACTGTTTGATCGTGTGCGTTCCTTCTGATCCTCACGGACTCCCAGTGCCACGGCAACACGAACCCACGGAAGGTCGACCCCGTGAAGCTAGGTCCCATCGGCGCCTTGGACACCAACTGCCGACCGGTCATGCACCGCGAGCTCAAGTCCGTCGTCTCCCACGCGTACGCTCTCGGTGCAGCACAACCCCTCCTTTCGTCGCGCTCCACCCCCATGGATGCGCGCTCCGCCGCTGCCGGAGCACCTTGAGTGTGGGAGCGGCACCCGAGCTACCTACCCCACCCTCACCGCCTCGCGGAACACGCTCGCGTGCAGCTGCGCGGTCCGGTGGGGCGTCGCCGCGTAGCCGCCCGACAGCGTGATCGCGACGGGCAGCCCCGCGCCACGCAGCATCGTGAGCGCCATGCGGTCACGCGCGGCGAGCCCGGACTCGGTCAGGGCGAGCCGGCCGAAGCGGTCGCCCGCCACCACATCCACGCCCGCCAGCAGGAACGCCAGGTCCGCGCGAGCCGCCTCGATCGCCCTCGGCAGGTGCGTCGCCAGCAGGCCGAGGTACGCATCGTCACCGGTGCCATCGTCCAGCGGGACATCCAGGGAGCCCGGCGGCTTGATGAGCGGGAAGTTGCGCGCGCCGTGCATGCTGAAGGTGAACACCCGCTCGTCATCGGCGAAGAGCGCCGCATTGGCATTGCCATGATG
>JBEGMG010000073.1:0-4532 GCA_041183165.1 Actinomycetota bacterium
CGTCAGCTCATGTCGTGGTACCTCGCGCAACGCGAGACGCTCGGACTGATCGATCCCCAGGGCCTCACGGTCGTGACCACCCTGGACCCGTGCCTCATGTGCGCGAGCTCCCTCCTCACCGTCGGCGTCAACGTGGGCGTCGTCGCAATCGACGATTATTCCGGTATCAACTACGACTCCAGCGGCTCCTTCGGCGATCTGCCCGAGCCGCTCCGCTCTCAGGCCCTCGACACCTTCGGGTACTACGCGGTCGAGGGCGGGCGCGCGTTCCAGGGCAGCAGCTCCATCGCCTACGCCGATGAGTCGGTCACGCAGGACACCCTGGATGCATGCGCGAACCTGTACTCCACCTCGGCCGACACGGTGCGCAGTGCACGTCGGGAGAGCGGCGTAGCCCCCTCCAAGTTGAGCGACCCGTCAACCAATCCTGCAGCGATCGACGTCATCCGCGCCTTCCAGGTCACCTGTCCCGAGGCCTTCACCGTCAAGGTCCGCGATCCGCGCCTGCCCGATCGACGCGTCTACGACACGCTCGTCGATGTCGTCCGGCGCGCAACCCCGGAGCCACGAACGCGGTGGCCTACCTCGATCCCTTCGGCAATCTCGTCACTGCCCAGGCCGACCAGCAGGAGGTCAACCTCCTCAGCACCGCCTTCGCCCTCTGCACACGCGCCTATGCGCAGACGCGCTATGCCCTCATCGATTCCGAGGCCACTCTCGAAATCGCCGAGCAGACGTTGACGAACCCCAACTACGGCACGTTCGTCTTCCTGGAGGCACCCAACCCCACGACGGCGCCAGGCATGTTCGACATCGGCGCCTACGGATCGACGATGGGTGGAGCCGCGATGCCGGCGATCCCGAGCGCCTTCCAGTACTTCGAACTGCCTCCCGCGGTGACAGAGAAGCAGCTCCAGGACGTGATCTATTCACTACCCCCGCTCTACTCGCAGAACATCAAGATCTCGCCCCAGCGCGTGGTGGGCATCACCTAGACGTCGAGTCGGCCATCCGGGTAGCCAACCCCCCGCGAGCCGCTACCCTCAGGCCATGGCTACCTACACCTGCTCCAGTTGCGACATGTCCGTCAACACCACCTGCGGCCACTGCAATGCAGACCTTGTCGACGACGTCCTGGTCTTGGACGGCGGCGCCGAGGTGGGGATCTCCCAGTGCCCCAACGGCCACGGCAAGATCAAGTCACCGCTGTGCTGCGGGTCAGATATGAGCTGCGCGGTCTGATCGGACCGCTTCACAAGACCCACGATCAACGTGGGTGGTGGGGGCGCGCCCGAAGGGATTCGAACCCCTAACCTTTTGATCCGTAGTCAAATGCTCTATCCGTTGAGCTACGGGCGCCTTGCGGTGCAGGAGTCTAGCCGCATACTGACGGCCCCGACAGCGCAGGGCCACCCGCAAGGCCGGCCCTCCTAAGCCCGCTCGAGGTGCGATCCCGTCGGGGAACGAGCACACTCCTCTCATGACGGACGCGCCCGCCACTGACAGCAATGGCCTCACCCGCCGCCAAGCTCTGACCGCTGCCGCCGCGCTGTGCGGCTTCGGCGCCGTCGCCCTTTCCGGCGGGGCGGTCGCCCAAGCATCGGGCACCCTGCGGGTGCAGCTGTCCCAGTTCCCCGCGCTGAAGCGCGTCGGTGGTGCCGCGGTCGTGGGGTCGCTCAATGGCGTGCAGGTCGCGGTCGTTCGTACGGGGCGCAGTAAGTACGTCGCCCTCGACCGCAGATGCCCTCACGCCGGCGGCATCGTGATGCAGAGTGGAAGTCAATGGGTCTGCCCGCTTCACGGCTCTCGATTCGATCTCGACGGCGACAAGGTGAGCGGTGTCACACCGTCCGGTCTGCGCAGGCTCAAGTCGAGCCTTAGCGGCGGCGTCCTCACGATCAGCGGCTAACCGCTGGGCAACACCGGTCACGGACCGGGCAGACTGTCCTGATGCGCCTGCGCTGGATCGGCCCCACCGTGGCTCTCGGCCTCATGGTGAGCCTCGCTGGTCCCGTGGGCGCGGCACAAGCGCCCACGCCGGCAGTCGCAGCTCCTGCCGTGAGCGCGCGGGATGACGCCGCGCCGCCCAACGTCCTCCTGATCCTCACCGATGACCAGCGCGCCAACACTCTCGTCGGCATGCCGCGCGTCATGGAGGAGCTGGTCGGGCAGGGCACGACCTACCCCAATGCATTCGTGCCGACCTCCTGGTGCTGCCCGAGTCGTGCCAGCCTGCTGTCGGGCAAGTTCGCCCACAACTCCGGCGTCTGGGAGAACCTGCAGGCATCCGCCTGGGGAGCGTGGTCGGCGTTCGCCAACGGAGGTGAGGAGTCGGACACACTCGCCACGAGGCTGCATGATGCGGGTTATCGGACCGGCCTCTTCGGCAAGTACCTGAACGACACGACCGCCCAGGCCGAGGCGTATCTCCCCCCGGGATGGGATGCCTTCGATGCCTTCCTCGGCGGCAACTACACGCGCTATCGCCTCTCCTCGGATGAGCGGCCCGTCCGCAAGGACAGGCGCTACCTCACCGATGCCCTTGCCGATCGCACCCTGGACTTCATCGACTCCACTCCCGCGGACACCCCGTTCTTCGCCTACTTCTCGCCCTTCGCTCCTCACTACCCCTTCGACGCGGGGCCGTATGCAGGCGCTACGCGTGAGGCCGGCCTACTCGATGACATCGAGGCCGCCACCCAATTCCCGTCGCCTGCCACCAACCAGGCCGATATGACCGGCTACCCACGGTGGATGCAGAAGCTCGAGCCCTCGGACATGTGGGACAACGAGGGACGCAATGACAGCGAACCGATGACGTTGTCGAATGTGATCGAGCGTCAGGCAGACACGCTGATGGGCGTCGATGCTGCGATTGGGCGCATGATCGACTCACTTCGCGAGTCGGGCCGCCTCGACAACACGATCATCGTCCTCGTCTCCGACAACGGCTACGCGTGGGGTGAGCACCGGCTGCAGGGCAAGAACACGCCGTACGACGTGTCCGTGCGAGTGCCACTGGTGATGCGCTACGACGGAACGCTTGGGGCCGGAGTCGACGACACGCGGATCGTGGCCGCCAATGTCGACGTCCACGCGACGATCCTCGATCTGGCAGGTGTGAAGCCGGGCCGCATCGATGGCCTCAGCGCCCTCACGTCGGATCGCGACGGCCTCGTCATGGAGGCGATGCGCTGGGTGGGCAAGCGTGGACGCCCGGCCTACTGCGGCTACCGCACCGACGATCGGCTCTACGTCCGCTACTCCACGGGCGAGGAGGAGCTCTACGACTATTCGCGGGATCCCTACGAACTCGACAACGTCGCCGCGGATCCGGAGTACGCGGTCGAGAAGCAAGCCCTCAAGCGCCGGACTCGCGAGGCGTGCGCGCCGACTCCGCCTGGCTTCGCCTGGGACAAGCGCGAGGTCCCACTCCGCGCGCCGACCAACGTCCAGGCCACATGGGACACCCCCGACAGCGCTGTCATCACATGGCGAGCGCCGGCGTGGGTCGGTGCCGAATTGCCCGCCTATCGCGTCTACCTCGGGTCCACGACCAGGGGTCGCCCCGTATGCGAGGTGGAGTCGGTGCGGCTGGCGAAGGGCCTGCGCTGTCGCATCGACGTGCCTGCGGGTCGCAAGGAGACCTCGGTGACGGTCGCTGCGGTGCGCGGGGGTCAGGAAGCGGCCGCCGAGCCCTTCATCCTGACCGATCGCCCGCCCAGCGCCCGGCGCTAGCGGAACGACAGCGGACCGCCCGCGAGGGGCGGTCCGTGTCATTGGGCGGAGGCGGAGGGATTTGAACCCTCGATGGGGTTTTAGCCCCAAACCCGCTTAGCAGGCGGGCGCCATAGACCGGACTAGGCGACGCCTCCCAGAACTTGCCGGGTCAGGTTACCCGGTCGCGGTCGGACACGGCACACTGCTGTCGCGTGAGCGCAGAAGACCCCACGGCCTCGACCCTCGTCATCGACTGCGGGGGAGGCGGCATCAAGGCAACCGTCCTCGACGACGCGGGCACCATGCGCGCCCAGCCGGTCCGCGTACCGACGCCGTACCCCCTGACGACGAAGCTCTTCGTCAAGACCCTCGTCGACCTATCCAAGAAGCTCCCGCACGCCACACATGCGACCGTGGGCCTGCCGGGGATGATCCGGCACGGCGTGGTGGTGGCCACTCCCCACTACGTCACCGTGCGCGGACCGCGCTCGCGCATCGATCCGGAGCTAGTGAGCCAGTGGCACGGCTTTGACGCGCGCACGGCGCTGCGCGAGGCACTGGGCATTCCCGTGCTCGTCCTGAACGACGCGGAGGTGCATGGTGCCGGCGTCATCGCCGGGAAGGGACTCGAACTCGTCCTGACCCTGGGCACCGGCCTGGGCTGCGCGCTCTTCGATGGCGGCCACCTCGCCCCCCACCTGGAGGTCTCCCAGGCACCGGTGCGCTGGGGCCTGTCCTACGACACCTACATCGGCGAGCACGAGCGACGAAGGCTGGGCGACAGCCTCTGGTCCAGGCGCGTCGTGCGCTGC
>JBEGMG010000074.1:0-6751 GCA_041183165.1 Actinomycetota bacterium
GTGGTCAAGGAGGAGATCTTCGGGCCTGTCACCGTGGCCACCCCCTTCGACACCGAGGAGGAGGCACTGGCACTAGCCAACGACACGCGCTACGGACTCAACGCCATGGTCTTCACCGAGAACCTCAGTCGAGCCCACCGCATGGCAGCCCGGCTCAATGCCGGCACCGTGTGGGTCAACTGCTTCTTCATCCGCGATCTGCGACTGCCCTTCGGTGGATTCGGCGACTCCGGGGTGGGTCGCGAAGGCGGCAACTTCAGCCGCGAGTTCATGACCGAGCCCAAGGCCGTCGTCATGCAGATCGACCAGGGCTGATCTCACGCCTTTCGCGCACGACTCGGCTGCACCCTGGGCGGCTCCCCCGGCATCTTGGGATAGTCCGGAGGGAAGGGCATCTCGCCTAGCCCGCGCACCTCGCTGTCTTCACGCCACAGATCCAGCAGGCCAGTGATGTCGAAGGGCGCTTCGCCGAGCGTGGCCCAGGGATCACCGAACTCCTCCCGGATCAGTGGCACCGTGCGGAGGGTGAAGTCGGAGGGATCCACCTCGGCAAGCGACGACCAGGTGACGGGCATGGAGACGGGGGCACCCGGCCGCGCCCGCACGGACCATGCAGATGCCATGGTGCGATCGCGTGCCATCTGGTTGTAGTCCACGAACACTCGGGCGCCGCGCTCCTCCTTCCACCATGCGGTGGTGACGAGGTCGGGCATCTCTCGCTCCAGCGCACGTCCCAGGGCGATGGCGGCATGCCGCACGTCGAGGAACTCCCAGCGCGGCTCGATCGCCACGAAGACATGGAGGCCTCGGCCACCGCTCGTCTTGACGTAGGGATCAGCTCCCCACCCTCGCAGCATCTCGGCGAGGGCGAACCCGACTTCAACCGCGTCCGAGAAGCCCCTACCCTCCTGCGGGTCCAAATCGATACGGAGTTCGTCCGGGCGATCGACGTCTGCGCGAGTGACCGGCCAGGGGTGGAAGGTGACCGTGCCGAGGTTTGCCGCCCACACGAGCGTGCGCGCATTGTCCGGGCAGACCTGCACCCCGGTCCTCCCGGAGGGGAAGGTCACCGTGGTGGAGGCCACGTAGTCAGGAGCCCCTTTGGGCAAGTGCTTGTTGTAAAAGCTCTCGCCCAAGACGCCATCGATGAGGACACCGTCGGGCCACCTCTGCAGAGTCGTCGGACGGTGGCGTAGGGCGCGGAGCAATGCCGGGGAGACCGCGGAGTAGTAGCGCGCGAGGTCCAGCTTCGTGATCAGGGCTTCCCCGTTACGCCACATCGGCTTCGCGGGACTGGAGATCCGGACTTCACGATCACCCACGGCAATCTCCACCGCTTCGCCAAATCGCGGACTCGCCACCGCGCCACGGTACTGGCTTGCGGGTAGCGTGAGTGGGTGCTCCGAGCAACCCTGGCCCTCCTGGTCGCGGCCGGAGCGTCGTCCGTGATCGTCGTCGCTCCCGCCCAGGCGCAGCCGTCACCCCTCGCTGCCATCGGGGACTCGTACATGGCGGGGATCGGGGCCGGCGACTACCTCGATGCCGACGGCTGCCGCCGCTCGGACCACTCGTACGCCGCTGACGTCTCGCGCCGTACCGGGGATGACCTCGTCGACGCGTCGTGCCCCGGTGCCCGGATCCCCCAGGTGCTCGAGCAATCCGCCACCATCCCCGTTGATAGGGCGTGGGTGCTCGTGCAGGTGGGTGGCAATGACATCGGCTTCGGCGAGATCGCCGCCGCCTGCCTGCTGTCCTCGGCGTCGAACTGCCTCTCGCGGATCGCTGAGGCCGAGTCGCGACTCCCGCAGCTCTCCCGGGGTCTTGCGGACATCGCCGCCTCGGCCCGCGAGCGCGCGCCGCAGGCACGAGTCATCATGGCGGGCTACCCGCGGCTGCTCGCAAGCCCTCGACAGTGCGCGAGCACCGGCGTGGGCAGCCTGCTCGAAGGCCCGGAGATCGCCGCGATCAACGCTCTCCAGGCTCGCCTGGACGCGACGATCCGCGACGCTGCCCGCGGCGCCCAGGCGCGCTTCGTCGATTGGCCGCGAGCCGTGGACCAGCACTCGCTGTGCTCATCCCGGCCGTGGTTCGTCACCATCGGCACGGGCGATCTCGGGGATGCTCTGCACCCCACCCGAGAGGCCTATGCCGCGATGGGCCGTGACATCGCCAGGGTGCTGCGACGCTAGGGTGCTCCCGTGTCTATCACGGTGCTGGTCTTCCTGATCCTGGGGATCTTCCTCATCCTCTTCGGCCTGGGATTCGCCTTCTACGGCATGTCGAGCGAGAAGGCCTACTGGTTCCAGCGCGACCCCCACGGCAATCCCGCTCGCGAGGCCACGCCGTTCCGCAAGGTCTACACGCACGCATTCGCCATCGCCGTGAGCGATGAGCGCGCCCCCCTGCGCATCGCGGCTATCGGCGTGGTGCTCATCTACCTGGGCATTGCGAGCCTTATCGCGTCGGCGATCTTCGCCCTCGTGTGACATGAAGGCCGTCGCGCCGAGAATCACCGCCTACCTGGCACGGCACCCGCGGCTGGCCCAGGCGGTGAACTTCGCTTCCTCCGTTGCCGCGGCGCAGTCGCGTGAGCGCATCAGCCTCTCCGCTGCCGCCGTCGCATTCTGGGCCGCCATCGCCGTGACGCCCACCCTCATCGCCATCAGCGTCATCTTCGGGCGCCTCGTCGATCCGGCCGTTCTCGACGAGGCGGTGCAGACACTGCGGAGCTCAGCACCCGACTCCTTCGCGAGCCTCCTCGCCAACCAGCTGCAGACGGCATCCAAGGCATCCAGTTCGACCGTGTCGTGGAGCCTGATCCTCTCGCTCATCACGGTGCTCTGGGCCGTCTCCTCGGGCATCTACGCCTTCCTTCGCGCCGTACGCGTGGCCTACGGCATGGATCCGCAGCACTACATCAACGCACGCGCCATTGCCTTCCTCGGGGCGCTCCTCACGGTCCTGATCCTGGGGATCCTGCTACTCGCGAGTGCGGCCGGAGCCGCCTGGGCCAGTTCACTGGATGAACCCTGGCGTGCCTTGGCGTTCACCGTGGGGATCGTCGTCGGGCTGCTCATCGGCACGGCCCTGCTCGTGCTCACCTTCCGAACCGCCGGCGGCAAGCAGGGTCCCTCCGTGCACTGGCCGGGCGCTGCCTTCGGCACCGTGGGCAGCCTCGCCGTCTTCATCGGCTTCGGCGTCTACCTGCGCTTCGCCACTTCCTACCAGGCGATGTACGGCGCCCTCGCCAGCAGCGTCATCCTCAGCCTGGTGCTCTATGTCGCGACGTACGTCATCCTCATCGGGGCCGTCGCCAACGCGCAGCTCGCCGGGATCGGCAACGATCAGGTGGAATCCTCGCGACCGAGCAATTCCCCGGCGTAGTCGGGCACGTAGCGGCTGAGCTCCCTGGGCGGTCGCTCGTAGCCATGCCCGTCTGGGCGCTCCGGCAGGACGAGCGGTGGCCGGGTAACCGGTTCGTAGGGGATGGTCGAGAGCAGGTGATGGATCATGTTGATGCGCGCCTTGCGCTTGTCATCGGCCTCGACGTCGAACCACGGGGACTCCGATGAGTCCGTGTGCACCATCATCTCGTCCTTTGCCCTGGAGTAGTCCTCCCAGCGGGTGATGGACTCCAGGTCCATGGGCGAGAGCTTCCACTGGCGCATCGGGTCGTTCAGTCGGGAGGCGAAGCGGCGCTCCTGCTCGTGATTGCTCACGCTGAACCAGTACTTGCGCAGGAGTATGCCGTCCTCGATGAGCATGCGCTCGAAGATCGGCGCCTGGTGGAGGAACCTCCGATACTCCTCAGCGGTGCAAAAGCCCATGACGCGCTCGACGCCGGCGCGGTTGTACCAGGACCTGTCGAAGAGCGCGATCTCCCCGGCTGCGGGCAGTTGCTCCACGTAGCGCTGGAAGTACCACTGCGTGCGCTGGCGCTCCGTGGGCGTGGGCAGCGCCACGATCCGAGCCATGCGGGGATTGAGGTATTCGGTCACGCGCTTGATGGTCGAACCCTTGCCCGCTGCGTCGCGGCCCTCGAAGACCACGACGATGCGCGCGCCGGTCGACTTCACCCACTCCTGCATGGTGACGAGTTCGCCCTGCAGTTGGTAGAGCGTCTTCTCGTAGAACTCGCGCGGCAGCTTCTTGGCCTTCGCGTCCTTCGACTTCGCCATGTGCCCATCCAAGCACTGCGAAGAGGGCCCTCAGGGCGACTGGGGTGAATCCGTCCGCTGGGAGCGCAGGGCAGCGTCGAAGACCCGATGGGCCATGAGCGCCTCGCCGGGCGTCGCCGTGCCGAACCGGTCCCCGAGGGCCCCGACGCGCTCCGCGAAGTAGGCGGCCCACATCTGGAGCAGGGCGTCACCGAAGCCGAATTCGAAGATGGCGCCCGAGACGACCGGCCACGACGACACGTTGCCCGGCTGCACCTCCTCCCACACCTGCTCGCCCTCGCGCACGGTGAAGCGGCGCAGGGTGGCCGGCTCCCGCGTGGAGAACCGCACACCGCCATCCATGCCTACCGCCTCGAAGTACCACGTGTTGGCATGTCCAGGCGCGATGCGACGCGTCTCCCAGAGCATCGTGAAGTCGCGTCCCCGCTCCGGGTGCGTCGTGCAGGTGAGGAGCGCGTTATCCCAGGTGTCGCAGACCACCGGGGTGCCATCCGGACCCGGCCGCTCGGTCACGACGTCATCGAGTCGGGCGTAGACGCTCCGCGGGACCCAGCCGAGCCGGAGGGGGACGTGCGCCACGTGCAGGCCGAGATCGCCCATGACCCCGAGTTCCCCGCACGTCTCGCTACGCCGTTTCCAGTTGATCGGCTTCGTGCGATTGATGTCAGAGGAGTGCCAGAAGCCGGAGCGCACGTCGAGCACATCGCCCAGGGCGCCGGACGCGGCGTACGCGAAGGCGCGCTGCGCTCCGGGGTAGTAGGGGAATTCGCTGGAGACGCGCACGAATGCGTCCGAGGCATCGATGGCATCCACGATGCGCTCCGCCGCGCCCAGGTCGATCCCGAAGGGCTTCTCGCCGAGGAAGTCGCGCCCCGCTGCAGCAGCAGCCACGTAGATCTCCTCGTGCAGTTGATGGGGTACGGCGATGTAGAGGACGTCGATGCCGTCATCCTCGACGAGGCGCCGCCAGTCGTCTGTCGCGACGGTGACGGTGTCCACGCGTGCGAACCACTCCCGCGCGGCCGGGGAGGGGTCGGCCACCGCCACGACCCTGGGACGCGCGGGGTGGTCGACGAGGAGGTCCCAGCGGCCGCAGACGGCTGCGAGCTCGCGACCCATGAGCCCGCCACCGATGATGCCGATGCGCACATCGCCTGCCGTGGTCATGACGCGTGCAGGATCTCCAGGGCGCGCTGGGCTCCGGCGCCTTCGTGCAGCATGGCCATGAGCGCACGTGTCATCCCAGCGGGATTGCCGTGCTGGATGATGTTGCGGCCGTAGACGAGTCCCGCCGCGCCCTGGGCTAGGAGTGCCTCCGTGCGCGCGAAGATCTCCTCATCCGACACCCGGCCGCCGCCGCGGATGAGCACGGGTATGCCGGACGCCGTGCGGACGACCTCGTGATAGTCGGACGGATCATCGGTGGGATCAGCCTTGATGACGTCAGCACCGAGCTCCACGGCCTGGCGCACGACGGGGATGATGAGGTCGAGTTCACCGTTGACGGTGTAGGGACCTGCAGCCGTCTCCTTCATGACGAGTGGCTCGACCATGAGCGGCATGCCGTAGAGATCGCACTGCTGGCGCAGCTCCATCACGTTGCGGATGCACGCCTCGCGCATCTCGGGCCGCCCGGGCAGGTCGAGGAGATTGACGACCACGCACGCCGCATCGAGGCGCACGGCAGTGAGCACAGCGTCCGGGGCAATGGCGCTGAACATGTGGTCGGGCAGGACGTTGCCGTAGACATTGGCCACGTCAGTGCGCATCACCAGCGCGGGCCGGCTGCGACCTCCCTGGGACTGCAGGAGGCGCGCCTGGCCGGGGGTGAGCTGGATCGCATCGGGATCTGCCTCCACCAGGGTCGTCACGGCTGCCGGAAGGTCCTCGATTCCGGCGAGGAACCCCCCCTGCCCGAAGAACCCGTGGTCCACGGCAATGTCGAGGCAGCGCCCCGACTGGGGGTTGAAGAGCCTCCGCAAGCGGTACGCCGTATCCGACACCGCATCTCCCTTCCATCGGTCAGACCCACGTGACCGTTGCACTCTATCCCCCGCCGGATGCCACTATGGGGCCGTGACGACGACAGCCTCCCCCGTGCTCCTGCCCGTCAACCAGTTCGACCACTTCTACCGAGGTGGCGACCGAATCGGCTCCCTGCGCAGCGGTCCCGGCGGACCTCAGCGGCCGGAGGAGTGGATCGGATCGACCACGACTCGGTTCGGTCAGGCGACCCAGGGACTCAGCCTGCTGCCCGACGGGACCTACCTGCGCGACGCCGTGATCGCCGACCCTGCCGCCTGGCTCGGGCCCGCGCATGTGGCGCGCTACGGCACCGACGTCGAGGTGCTCGTGAAGTTCCTCGACCTCGGCCAGCGCCTTCCCGTCCACCTGCACCCCAATCGCGAGTTCGCGCGGCGTCATCTCGGCCTGGCCCACGGCAAGACAGAGGCGTGGTACGTCGTCGATGCCCCGCCGGGGGCGCGCGTCGGTGTCGGCTTCGCCGAGGCGATGCCTCTGGCTCAGGTGGCCGCCATGGTCGCCGCGCACGACAGCGCCGGCTTTCTCGCCTC
>JBEGMG010000075.1:0-6440 GCA_041183165.1 Actinomycetota bacterium
CAGCGACGCCGTAGGCGCCGGGGACCTCGAGATCCTGTGATGTCGCGGTGTTGGTGGCCGTGTCGATGATGGTGAGATCGGGGCCGCTGGGCGAGGCGTTTGCGACGTACACGGTCGACCCGGACCCGTCCATGGCGATATTGGTGGGAATCGCATCGTCGGCGATGGTCGCGGTCACGGTGCGGGTCATGAGGTTGATCACGCTGATGCCACCACCGTTGTTGGTGACGTAGGCGACGCTTCCGCTCGGATCGATCACGATGCTGCCCGGGGTCTTGCCGATCTTGATGCGCTTGCCGAAGGGGAGGTTGGTCGTGGTGTCGACCGTGCGCACGGAGCCCGTGCCACCGGCTCCGAAGAATTCGACGACGTAGAGAGTGTTGATGCATCCGGGGCGCCCCTGCGGGACCGGCATGGCCTGGGTGGCGGGCGCCGCGAGAAGAGCGGCGGAGGCAAGCCCCGCCGCTGCGACGGGTGCGATCCAGCGCTTCACGATGTCTCCTCGGGGTCGGACTGATCGACGGCCTGAAGGTAACACGGCGAATCCGGTGAAGGGACTCCGTGCGCGGGCCCGTCAGACGCCGCGGATCTCGTCGACCCGATCCTGGGTCAGCACGATCGTCGCGGTCGTCTTGCCCGTGGCAGCGACGTACACCTTCATGGGCATGACTCAGCTCTCCTCCAGCCAGCCCTTGGCCCGCTCGACGGCGCGGCGCCAGCGCCTATGGGCTGCCTCGCCGTCCGCCTGCGGGGTGAAGATCCGGTCGCTGCGACGCGTGCTCACCAGTTCGCTCTCCGCGCTCCACACCCCGGTGCCGAGGCCAGCGAGGAAAGCTGCCCCGAGACCGGTGGTCTGCAGCTCCGCCGAGCGATCGACCGGGATGTGCACCTGGTCGGCCTGGATCTGGCACAGCAGGTCGTTGGCTGCCGCGCCGCCATCGACCGCGAGTGCCGCGAGCGTGACCCCGCCCTCACGCGCCATGAGGTCCACGACGTCGCGCACCTGGAAGGCGATCGCATCAAGCGTCGCGCGCACGATGTGCGCGCGCGTGGTGCCGCGCGTGATACCGATGATCATGCCGCGCGCGTAGGGATCCCAATCGGGCGCGCCGAGCCCGGTGAGCGCAGGCACGAAGACGACACCACCACTGTCCGGCACCGACTCGGCAATCGCCTGCGTCGCGCTCGCGCTCTCGATGATCTCGAGTCCGTCGCGTAGCCACTGCACCGCCGAACCCGTGACGAAGACCGCTCCCTCGAGTGCGTAGGTGAGCGATCCATCCGGTCGGCCCAGCGCGACTGTCGTGAGGAGTCCGCTTGAGGTCGCCACCGCGCGATCTCCGGTGTTGACGAGGAGGAAGGACCCCGTGCCGTAGGTGCATTTCGCGGACCCGGGGGCGAAACCCGCCTGGCCCACGAGCGCGGCCTGCTGGTCGCCGGCGATCCCGGCGATGGGGATGTCGAGGCCGAGGAAGGTCGCGGGATCTGTGCGGGCGATCTCGCCGTACGACGGGACGATCTCGGGCAGGGCATCGAGGGGTACGCCGAGCAGGTCGCAGAGCTCCGCGCTCCAGTCACCGGTGCGGATGTCGAAGAGCAGCGTGCGCGACGCATTGGTGGGATCGGTGACATGGTGCAGGCCGCGCGTCATGCGCGCGATGAAGTAGGAGTCGACCGTGCCGATCGCGACGCGACCTGATGTCACCTGCGCCCACGTCGTCGGATCGTGATCGCGCACCCATGCGATCTTGGTCCCGCTGAAATAGGGGTCCAGCCGCAGCCCGGTGAGTTCGGTGACGCGCGCTTCGTGCCCCGCGGCGCGCAGGTCCTCGCACATCGCTGCTGTGCGCCGGTCCTGCCACACGATGGCGCGGCGTGATGCACCGAGTGTCTCGCGATCCCAGAAGCACACCGTCTCGCGCTGGTTGGTGATGCCCACCGCCGTGGGTGCCTCGGGTGATGCCGCGAGGGCCTCGCGGGTCGCTTCCAGCGTGGCGGCCCAGATCTCGCCGGGGTCGTGCTCGACCCAGCCGTCGTGGGGGAAGTGCTGGGGGAACTCCCGGTAGCCGCGGGCGAGGATCCGGGCGTCAGCCCCCACGAGGAGCGCCGTGACTCCCGTGGTGCCGCAATCGAGGGACAGGATCGCCATGGCGTGACCCTAGACCGACCCCGGGCGGTCCGGGGGGCGCATCGGCTAGGCTTCTGCACACGCTTACATGCCCGTGAGCCCATCGCGAATCCAGGAGCACCCATGCGAGTCGGAGTCCTCACCGGTGGCGGCGACTGCCCCGGTCTCAATGCCGTCATCCGCGCGGTCGTCCGCAAGGGCACCAAGGAGTACGGCTACGAGTTCGTCGGTTTCCGCGATGGGTGGAAGGGGCCGCTCGAGGGCGTCACCATGCCGCTCGACATCTCCGCGGTGCGCGGCATCCTGCCGCGCGGCGGCACGATCCTCGGCTCCTCTCGCACCAACCCGATCAAGGTGGAGGGCGGCGTCGAACGCATCGAGCGCAATCTCGCCGACCTCGGCGTCGACGCGCTCGTCGCGATCGGTGGCGAAGACACCCTCGGTGTCGCCACCACGCTCGCCGAGCATGGCCTGCCGGTCATCGGCGTACCCAAGACGATCGACAACGACCTCAACGCCACCGACTACACCTTCGGCTTCGACACTGCGGTGACGATCGCCACGGAGGCGATCGACCGCCTGCACACGACGGCGGAGTCGCACCACCGCGTGCTCGTCATCGAGGTCATGGGCCGTCACGCCGGCTGGATCGCGCTGCACTCCGGCATGGCGGGTGGCGCCAACGTCATCCTCATCCCCGAGGTGCCCTTCGACCTCGACCAGGTGTGCGGCTGGGTGGAGCAGCGCTTCCAGCAGCAATACGCCCCCATCATCTGCGTGGCCGAGGGCGCGCTGCCCAAGGACGGCGACCTCATCACCAAGGACACCACCGTCGACGCGTTCGGACACGTCAAGCTCTCGGGCATCGGCGATTGGCTGGCCTCGGCCATCGAGGCCCGCACGGGCAAGGAGTCACGCGCCGCGGTGCTCGGGCACATCCAGCGCGGTGGCACGCCGACCGCCTTCGACCGCGTGCTCGCCACTCGCTTCGGGCTCAACGCGATCGACGCCGTCAAGGACGGCGACTCGGGCAAGATGGTTGCGCTCCGCGGCACCGACATCGTGCGCGTGCCCCTCTCGGAGGCGACCGGCGAGCTCAAGACCGTGCCCATCGCCCGCTACGAGGAGGCGGCGGCCTTCTTCGGCTGATCTACGGCCGGGCGGGTCGGCCAAGCCGCCGCTGTCCGGCTCCCCGTACCCTTTCCCCATGTCCTCCATCGTCTGGCCCGACCTGCCTGCTGCCCAGCAGCCGGTGTGGCCGGACGATGCCGCCCTGCAGGCGGTGCTGGCCGAGCTGCGGACCCAGCCCCCGCTGGTCTTCGCGGGCGAGTGCGACATCCTCACCGAGCAGCTGGGCAAGGCGGCCCGCGGCGAGGCCTTCGTGCTCACCGGTGGCGACTGCGCCGAGACCTTCGCGGCCAACACCGCCGACTCGATCCGGGCGCGCCTGAAGACCGTCCTGCAGATGTCGGTGGTGCTCACCTACGCCGCATCGCTGCCGGTCATCAAGGTCGGTCGGGTCGCGGGGCAGTACTTCAAGCCGCGTAGCAACCCGATCGAGGTGCGCGATGGCGTGGAGCTCCCGAGCTACCTCGGTGACGCGGTCAACGCGATCGACTTCACAGCCGAGTCGCGCCGTCCCGATCCGCAGCGACTGCTCAAGGCGTACCACGCCTCAGGGTCGGCGCTCAATCTCATTCGCGCGTTCACCCAGGGTGGCTACGCCGACCTGCGCCAGGTGCACGCGTGGAATCAGGACTTCGTGCGCGAGTCCACCGCCGGCCAGCTCTACGACAAGCTCGCCGCCGAGATCGATCGAGCGCTGTCCTTCATGCACGCGTGCGGTGCCAACCCCGAAGAGTTCACGCGGGTGGAGTTCTACGCCGCGCACGAAGCCCTCTGCCTCGACTATGAGCGCGCGCTTACCCGCGTCGATTCGCGCACGGGCGACCTCTACGACGTCTCCGGCCACTTCCTGTGGGTGGGGGAGCGCACGCGCCAGCTCGATGGCGCCCACGTGCACTTCGCCTCCACGATCCGCAACCCGATCGGCATGAAGGTCGGGCCCAAGGCCTCCCCCGAGGAGGTGCTCGAGGCCGTCGAGATCCTCAACCCCGAGCGCATCCCTGGCCGGCTCAGCCTCATCACGCGCATGGGCGCGGGCAAGGTGCGCGACACCCTGCCGGCGATCGTGCAGAAGGTCGAGGCGAGCGGCAATCCGGTGGTGTGGGTGTGCGACCCCATGCACGGCAACACCTTCGAGGCGAGCAGCGGCCACAAGACGCGCTCCTTCGACGACGTCATCTCCGAGGTCGAGGGCTTCTTCGAGGTACACCGCCAACTCGGCACCATCCCGGGCGGCATCCACATCGAGCTCACCGGCGACGACGTCACCGAGTGCGTGGGTGGTACGCACGGCGTTGCCGAAGATGGCCTCGGTGTGCGCTACGAGACCGCATGCGATCCGCGCCTCAACCGCGAGCAGTCGCTGGAGTTGGCCTTCCTCGTGGCCGACATGCTCCTCAAGCGCTGACTCCCGCGAATTGCCTGTCCGGTGGCTCCCTGGCGTCGCCGCCTCCCGCCGGGCAGGATGAGCCCATGAGCACCCTCTACGCCGTACGCACGACGGGCATCGTCTGCCGTGTGGGCTGCGCCAGCCGCGCGCCGCGGCCGGAGAACATCGACTGGGTGCCGGACCTCGATACTGCGCTCGCGGCGGGCTATCGACCGTGCAAGCGCTGCCGCCCGGACGACGTGCACCCGCAGGAGGCCTTCCGCGCGCGCACCGTGCAGCGTGCCCTCGGCTATCTCCGCCTCGGTGTCTCGGTCTCCGAGACCGCCTCACTGCTCCACGTGAGCGAGCGGCACCTGCGTCGACTCGTGCGACAGGAGACCGGCATGGCTCCGAGGGAGATGGCGTCGTGACCTCGCGAAAGGTGGCCGGCGCCTCGCGATCCTGGCGCTACTCGCCACTCGTGATGACATCGGTGCGCACCCCGTGGCGACCGATCGGCGTCGTGGCCGACGAAGACGGCATCGTCATCGCGTCGTGGTTCGGCGAGCCGCGCGAGACGGATATCGCGCATGTCGACATCTCGTCGGCTCGCAGGGTGCGGCAGATCCCCGGTGTGACCGATGCGGTGCGCGACTGGGTTGACGGAGACGTCGACGCGATCCTCGAGGTCCCCGTCGATCAGCCCGGCGGTGAGTTCCAGCAGTCGGCCTGGAAGGCGATGCGTCGCGTCAAGGGCGGCACCACGGTGAGTTACGCCGACCTCGCCCGCATGTCGGGCAACCCCAGGGCCGTGCGCGCTGCGGGTACGGCGTGTGCGCTCAACCACGTGGCGCCGTTCGTGCCCTGTCATCGGATCATCCACACCGACGGCACGATCAGCGCCTACGGATTCGGCCCCGACCTCAAGGTGCTCCTCCTCGAGCACGAGGGCGCCCTGCTCTAGCCACTCAACGAACTAGATGATGGTGATCGTCACGGTGCTTCCGGCGGGGATCATCGTGCCCGCGGCGGGATCCTGCGAGATGACGCGATCGAGCGGCGTGAAGGGCGGCTCGTTGATCTCGACATTGAGTCCCAGGCTCTGCAGCAGGTAGACGGCGTCGTCCTTGGGCATGTCGATGAGGTAGGGCACCTCCACCGGGGGTGGTCCCTTCGACACGACGAGCTCGACCGTGCTGCCGACCGGCACGCGCTCGCCCTTGGGGGGCGTGCTCGACACGACCTGGCCCTCGGCGTACTCGGTGGAGAACTCCTCCGTGGTGGTCACGACGAGCCCCGCCGCTTCGAGCTGCGCCTGGGCCTCGGCCAGGGCGACGCCGGCGAGGTTGGGCAGCTTGACCGGCTTGGGGCCCTTGGAGACGACGATGTTGACGAGCGAACCGGGCTTGAGCTCCTCGCCAACGGGCGGGTCGGTTGACGCCACGGATCCGTCGGGAACCGCAGGATCCCAGTCCTCGGTGATGACGCCCACCGCGAGCTTGGCCTCGACGAGTGCGGCCTCCGCCTCCGCCAGCGGCTTGCCCTTGACGTCGGGTACGGCGTAGCGCTCGGGGCCCTTGGAGAGTACGACGCTGACGACGGAGTCAGCAGCGGTGCTCGCGCCGGGCTCGGGATCGCTGGACAGCACGAGACCCACGGCCACGGTCTCGCTGTATTCCTCGCCACTCACGTCCAGACGCAGGCCGACCTGCTGCAGCGCGGCCGTGGCGGCGGTCTGGTCCATGCCGATGACGCCGGGCACGGTGACCTGCTTGCCCGGGCCGGCCGCGAGATACCAACCGGCGAACGCGGCACCGC
>JBEGMG010000076.1:0-4485 GCA_041183165.1 Actinomycetota bacterium
CGGTGATTCGTTCCGACGCGTCGACCCGACTCTGCACTATTCCGTTGAGCGCTTTGCCCGCGAGGAGATCGTCGGACAGCTCAATGCCGCGGCGCCAGCCGGTTGCGGGATTCGACCGGATCACCTGTGGATCCCCGATCCTGCCGACCCGCTTGCCTACGACGCGCGCCTCGCCGATGCCGGTGGCATCGATCTGTTCATCCTGGCCTCGGGCGACACCGACGGGCACGTCGCCTTCAACCCACGGGGCTCGTCGCGCGACTCGCGCACGCGTGTCATCGAGCTCGCCGAGTCCACCCGGCGTGACAACCTCGGGACCTTCCCCGAGTTCGCGCAGCTGGCCGACGTCCCGCACTTCGGCATCAGCATCGGCATCGCCACGATCGCCGAGTTCTCGCGTCGGGCGGTCCTGGTCGCGCCAGGCCCCTCTAAGGTCGAGGCCGTGAGTCGGATCGCGCGCGTGGGCGACTACGACCCCGAGTGGCCAGCGACCGTGCTGGCCAACTGTCGCGACGCATCGCTCTACGCGGATAGGTCATCGGCTGATGACCTCCCTGAAGCCATCTTCGAGCACGTCCACCTGCCCGAAAGGGCATCGACCGGAAGGAACGAGGTTCGCACATGAGACACAGCACAACGGGGAGGCGCGGTGCCCGCATCGCGCTTCGGCCACGCACTACAGCGATCGCCAGTCTCGCGGCGGTCGGTCTGGTCCTCGCGGCCTGCTCCTCCGGGGGGTCGAGCACGGAGAGCAGCAGCGCCGCGCCGGAGTCCTCGGCGGCTACGCCCACGTCAGAAGCACCGGCCGAGCCGGTGGAGCTGTGGGTGCAGAGCGGCAACGGCGGCTCGGATGCGCTGCTTGCCGGCTACGAGGCACTCAACGCCGCGTTCGAGGCGGCCAATCCGGGTGTGACGATCAAGTTCGAGGTCAAGTCCTTCACCGACCTCGTCGACACCCTGCCCCTGCAGTTGTCCGGCGACGACGTACCGGATGTCACGCAGGTCAACCAGGGCTATGGCTCGCTCGGCCAGTTGGTCGGCTCGGGCCTGGTGGCTCCGCTGGACGACGTGGCCCAGGCCAATGACTGGGAGGGTCGCCAGGGTGCTGCACTCGTCGCGCTCGACGGACGCTTCAGCCCGGACGGCAAGACCATGGGCTCGGGTGAGCTCTACGGCATGTCCGCCACCGGCGCCTGGGTCGGTCTCTACATGAACATGGACATCGCGTCCGAGCTCGGCATCACGGCACCCCCCGCCTCCCTGGAGGAGATGGAGGCCATGCTCGCCAAGGCCAAGGAGGGCGGCCAGACGGGCCTGATGTTCGGAGCCAGCGATGGCGGCGAGCAGATCTGGCTCATGGCCAACCTGCTCATGGCCTACACCAGCCCGCAGACGGTCTCCGATGTCATCAACGGCGCCAATGAGCAGTTGCCCCCCGAGACACTCAAGGCAGCCGAGACCATGAAGGCCTGGGCTGAGGCCGGTTACCTCACTGAGGGCTGGGCGGCGCTCGACAGCACCGAGGTGCTCGGCATGTTCGCCGAGGGCGAGGGTCTCTTCGCTCTCAACGGCTCGTGGAATGTCTTCCAGTCCGATACGCCGGAGTCGTTCCGTCTCGTGCCGTTCCCGCTCGGTGATGCGAGCACCATCGCCGCCATCGCGACGGGTGACCTGCCCTGGTCGGTGCCGACGAATGCCAAGAACCCGGATCTGGCGAAGGCGTACATCAACTTCATCACCAGCCCGGAGGCTTCGGAGATCTGGATCAAGCAGGGCCAGGTGCCGGCGACTGTGTCGGGCAATGAGGCGGAGCTCGTGCAGGCCAACGGCCTCGTCGGGGTCTCGGCCGATGCGGTTCTGTCCTGGGTCAACGTGATGCAGAACGGCACCCCGGTGGGCTTCCCCGACTGGGCGACACCCACCTGGTACGACACCATCGCGCAGTCGTCGACCGCGCTCATGGCGGGCGAGATCACCCCGCAGGAGTTCGTCGATGCACTGCAGGCTGATTACGGAGCCTTCACCGCGGAGCGGATGGGCTCCTAGCACTCGATGAGCCTCGCACCGGTCCCCGTTACGGCGGGGGGACGACAGACGTCGTCCCCCCGCCGTCGGGCGCCCGGTGAGCCCCGCGGCATCGGCTACTTCTTCATCCTGCCGGCCGTCCTCATCTACGCCCTGTTCGTCTTCGCACCGTTCCTCCACTCGATCTACCTGTCCCTCTTCAAGGGCAATGGCATCACCCGCATGGAGTTCGTGGGGTTCGCCAACTACGTCGACATCGCGACCAATCCCATTTTCCGCTCGGCGTTCATCCATGCCCTCGAGCTCGTGCTCTTCTACGCCGTGCTGCCCATCGCCCTGGGCCTGCTGCTCGCGAGCGTGCTGCATCGCAGCCGCATCCGCGGGGTCGCGTTCTATCGCACGGCGCTCTTCCTGCCCTATGTCATCGCCCCCACGGCGATCGCCGTCATCTGGCGCTGGATCCTCGCGCCGCGCGGACCGCTCAATTCCTTCCTCGAGGCGATCGGACTCGGCGCGCTGGCGCGACCGTGGCTGGGCGACTTCACCTGGGCGCTCCCCAGCGTCGGACTGGTCGGGACATGGGTGATGTTCGGTCTCGCACTCGCCCTGCTGCTCGCGGGCGTGCAGAAGATCCCCTTGGAGCTCTATGAGGCTGTGCGCCTCGATGGGGGAGGACCCTGGACCGAATTCCGGGCGGTCACCCTGCCGGGCCTGCGCTACGAGATCGTCGTCGCCCTCGTCCTCACGGTGACGGCAGCACTGCGCAACTTCGACGTCATCTACGTGATGACCTCCGGCGGGCCCGGCAATGCCACTGTCGTCCCGAGCTATCTCGTCTACCAGCAGGCCTTCAAGGTCTCCCAGATCGGTGCGGCCGCGGCGATGGGCACCGTGCTCATCATCCTCATCGTCATCGCCAACGTGCTCATCACGCGCACGGCGCGGAGCGCATCATGATCTCGCGCCGCGACGTCATCGTCGGCTATGTGCTCCTCAGTATCGCCGCACTCATCTCACTGGGTCCGCTCATCGGCGTGGTCATCCTCGCCCTGGGAGAGCCGGGGCGGATCGGCATCAACCTCGACATCAGCAAGGCGACCAACTTCGGCAACTTTGCCGATGTCTGGGAGAAGGGGGACTTCGGCCCTGCCATCCGCACCAGCCTGATCATCACCACGATCGTGGTGGTCGTGTCCGTCGCCCTGAGCGTGCCCGCCGGCTATGCCTTTGCCCTCATGGACTTCCCCGGCCGCACCGCGATCTTCGGCATTCTCATCCTGGGCATCCTCATGCCGCTCGAGTCGATGATCGTGCCGCTCTTCCTCGACATGCGCCGATTCAACCTGGACAACAACTACTGGTCGGTGATCCTGCCGCAGATCGGCTTCTCCGTGGCCTTCGGTGCCTTCTGGATGAGGGCCTTCTTCGTGCAGTCGGCCCGATCCCTGGTGGAAGCCGCCTGGATCGACGGCGCCAACTCGTGGCAGACGCTCACGCGCGTGCTCATGCCGCTCGCGCGCCCGCAGATGCTCACTCTCGCGGTGCTCTTCTTCGTGTGGAACTGGAACGACTTCCTGCTTCCCCTGGTCATGCTCTCCGGTTCGAGCCTGCAGACCGCGCCCATGGCGCTGGTGACCTTCGAGGGTGCTCGGCGCACCGACTTCGCCTACCTCGGGGCCGCATCGCTCATCACCATCATCCCGGTGGTGATCGTCTTCATCCTGCTGCAGCGCAGCTTCGCGCGCGGCATCCTCGCTGGATCGATCAAGGAATAGGAGAGCGACACCGTGTCCCACCCCGTGCGGATCGGCATCATCGGCCTCGGCCGAGTCTTTGAGAGGTACGCCGTCGTCATCGATCCGATGGTGCGCGCTGGACGCGCCGTGGTGGTGAGCGGGTACGACCCCTCATCCGAGCGGTGCGCAGTCGCGGAGGGGCTTTTCCCCGGCATGCGGGTCGCCCCCGATGCGGAAGCCGTGATCGCGTCGGACGACGTGGACGCCGTGCTCGTGCTCACGAGCATGCAGGAGCACGGCGAGTTGGCCGCGGCCGCCTATCGCGGCGGCAAGCATGTCCTGGTCGAGAAGCCGATGGCGACATCCTTGATCGAGGCAGCCGAGTTGGTGAGTCTCAGCCAGGCCTCGGACCGACTGCTCGTGTGCGCGCCCCACGTCCTGCTCTCGCCGACGTACCGCGAGATGCACCGGCGCCTGCGCGCGGGTGAGATCGGCGACGTCAAGCTCGCTCGAGCGCTCTACGGCTGGTCGGGTCCGTGGTGGGGGGAGTGGTTCTACCAGCCGGGGGGTGGTGCGCTCTTCGACCTCGGGGTCTACAACGTCACGAGTCTGTGCGGCTTCCTCGGATCGGTCCGCCGGGTGACGGCACTCGTCGGGACCGCCATCAAGGAGCGCATCGTCAATGGCGAGCCCATGGCGGTGACTGCCGACGACAACGCCCAGG
>JBEGMG010000077.1:0-10336 GCA_041183165.1 Actinomycetota bacterium
TCCCCGGCCTCACCCTCCCCCGTCGCGGCCGCACTCGAACCCGTGGATCGTGTCGGGAGCCTCGCTGTGCTCGCCCTCGCCATCGGAGCAGGTGTCTTCATCGCCTCGGCTGCTGCCGTCGCCATCGTCGTACGTGCGCGAAGTCGCTACTGAATCCCGTCACTGGAGGAATGGCAGGGCAAGGCTGGCGACGACCGGCACGATCCCGATGAGGAGGAATGCGGGCAGGAAGCATGCCGCGAGCGGTGCGACCGATCGCACGCCCGATGCGCGGGCCAAAGCCTCCGCGCGCGCACGGGATTCATCGCGCTGATCGTCGGCTACGGATGCAAGGAGGGCGGCCAGCGGAGCGCCGGTCTCGGCTGATCGCGCGGCTGCGCGAGCGATAGGGCGCAATGATGCGTCAGCCGCAAGTGCCGCCCAGGCACCGGCGGGATCGGCACCGAGGCCCAGGGCGCCCGTGAGCCGGTCCAGGGGACCCGAGATCGGCTCGCCAAGTGCGTGGGACACCGCGCGCACGGAATCCACCGGTGTGGCGCCTGCAGCAAGGCAGGCGGCCATCAGGTCGGCGGCCGCGGGCGCCTGCCTCTGCAGCATCTCGCGTCGATGTCGTTGCTCTCGTGATTCCAGCCGCATGAGGGCACCGGGAGCGGCCACGGCTACGACGATTCCGAGAACGATCCCGATGACGCCGCCGAGGACGACCGCCATGACGACACCGAGGGCGGCCCCGACCAGGCGTGCGAGCGCGCCACGTGAGAGACCGCTGACGGTCCGCCGATGTCGGCGTGCGGGCCGGACCCAGAGCCAGACGGCGAGAGCAGCGGCGAGCGCGGCGAGGCTGATCACAGCAAGCGCTCCGTGCGCGCGACGATGCGTGTCGCCCACGCCAGGCCCGCCGCGATGAGGATGAGGCCAAGCGCAAGGCACGCCCAGCCCGGCGTGGTCCCGAGAAGCCAACCGAGAGGGTCGCCTCCGATGGCGACGCCGAGGAGGAGGCCGAGTGCCGGCAGCAGCGCCAGCATGCGCGCAGTCGCACGCGGTGCGGCGAGATGCGCCTCGAGTTGGCGACGCACCTCTTCCGCCCTACGGTCCTGCGTGACGATGCGATCGAGTGCATCGGCTAGCCCGGCACCCTGCGCCGAAGCCACGCTCCAGCATGCGGCCGCGGAGGCGAGAATCGGCTGGTCCGCAGCAAGGGAGTCGTCGCGCAGAGCGCTGACGACATCGCCACTCCATCGTGTGGCCGCGAGCGTGCGAGGTGCGATCGACGCGTCGCGGTCTGCGAGCGCTCGCGACAGTGCTCTTGCCGGTGGCTGGCCCGCTCGCACATCAGCCACCACTTCAGCGAAGGCCTCGCGCAGCGCGGCCCGGGTCTGCGCGCGACGCTTCCGCGACATGAGCCGGTGTCTCGCGGACGACACTGATCGCCGCGCCAAGGGCACGAGGGACGTCGGCCGGGCAGGGGGACGCAGGCCGAACCATGCCGCTGCGGCAGCGAGGGCGGCAATGAGGACGACCGTCACCGTGGGACCTCTCCACCGGCGGCCGTGATCAAGGACGCCAGTCGACCAGCGCCTTCGGCCGGGACGAGCCGATAGCCCTCGCGCACGAGCGCGGGCACCGTCATCGCAAGGCCGTGCGATCGCTCCACGACGTGCACCTCGCTCACGGCTCTGGGTGAGCGCTGGAGGTGGATGATGACGTGCACTCCGGCGGAGATGAGGGCATGCACCGCGTCGCGCGGCAGGCCGGCCATGAGGCCGAGGGCCTCCAGGCGTGCGGGTACGTCGGCCGGGGAGTTGGCGTGGACCGTGCCGCAGCCACCTTCGTGACCGGTGTTCATGGCCGCGAGGAGATCCACTACCTCGGCACCGCGCACCTCCCCCACGACAACGCGGTCGGGGCGCATCCGCAGCGCTTGGCGCACGAGGTCCCTCAGCGTGACCTGTCCGGCACCTTCGAGATTGGCCGGACGAGATTCGAGACGGACGACATGCGGATGGCGCGGCCTGAGCTCGGCGGAGTCCTCCACGAGGAGGATGCGCTGCGCAGGGTCCACCCACTCGAGGAGTGTCGCGAGGAGTGTGGTCTTGCCCGAGCCTGTGCCTCCGCTGACGAGGAACGCCAACCGCGCGCCGATGATGGCCCTGAGCCACAGGGCACCGAGTTCGTCGATGGTTCCAAGGCGCACGAGGTCGTCCAAGTCGAAGCCTCCCCGGTGAGGGATGCGCAGGGAGATCAGTGAGCCGTCGGATGAGATCGGAGGGATGACGGCGTGGAGGCGGGTGCCGTCCGATAGACGGGCATCGACGTAGGGCGACGCCTCATCGAGGCGACGACCGGCAAGAGACGCGAGACGCTGGGCGAGCCGTGTCACCGCATCCTCATCGCCGAAGCCCACCGCAGACCGCTCGAGCCCCCTACCGCGATCGACCCAGACATCATTCGGGCCATTGACCAGGACATCCGTGACCTGTGGGTCGAGGACAAGGGACTGCAACGGGCCGAGTCCGCCCAACTCATCGCGCAAGGAACCCACGAGACGAAGCAGCGACTCATCACCCAGCACGACACCCTCATCGCGGAGGGCTGCCGCGACCCGAGCGGCGTCGGGCGCGCGTGTGACTCCCTCATCGACGAGCCGGCGGCGGACACGCTCGATGAGTGCCGCCGTCACGGCCGCGCTCCCGGGGCCAAGGAGTCGAGGATCTCGCGGGCGACACGGCGCCCCGCGGAGCGAGGGGCGAGGTAGGGGTGGTCACCCTGCGCAAGAGATCGCTCATGGCGAAAGGCAGGGAGCACCGGAACATCCCAATGCGATGCCTCGGCCGCGCACCAGAGGCCGGAATCGCGGGGAGCGGTGCGCGCGACTACAGCGACACGGGTGCATACCTCCTGGATCCCATCGATCAGGGCGGGCACTCGGGCCGCGCTGGCCGGATGCGGCCCGACGACGATCACGACAGCATCGCTGCGCGCCCACGCCAGTCGACTCATCTCGCTGTCGCACCGCGGCGAATCCACGATCGTGCACGGGAAACCACGAGCACTCGACTCGAGCACAGATGCGAGCGCCTCACCGGGTACGGCGTACCGCGCCTCAGGCGTGCCCGTGAGCACATGCGTCCCGTGCACGCTGGGGAGCGCGCTGCGCAGGGAACCCGGTGGGATCCGACCACGTGTGTCCGAGAGGTCCGGCCAGCGCACCCCGCCGTCGACAGGGATCGCGGGACCGTAGGGATCGATATCGACAAGCAGGCCGCGGGCCTCGCGCGCCAGGATCGCGGCGAGAGTGGTCGCACCCGCGCCACCCACGCCCGGCACGCACGAGATCACCGGTCCGCCAGCCGAGGCCGTGTCGCCTGATTCGGCGAGACGGTCCACCATCCACCTGCCCGCATCGGGAAGTTCGGCCACGTGCTCTGCGCCCAGTGCCACTGCTCCCTGCCATGTCGACGCAGGAGTGCGGTCATCGACCAGCCCGCTGCCGCGACGTACGACGATCACGGAATCACGGCGCGGAAGGGCACGCGAAGCTGCTGAGCCGAGAGCGTCGTCGCCGACGAACACGAGCGGGGCGTGGGACCACGCGGAGGCCGTGGGCTCGGCGTGCACGGTCAACTCGATGCCAGCGGCGGCCGCGAGCCGCACGACATCGTCGAGGAGGAGCGGGTCTGACGTGATGAGCAGGGGTCGGAGCGTCTCGGTCATGCGCGAAGGTTCGCCGTCCTCGCGCCCAGGCGGAGCCCTGGTGCGACTCCCTGAGGACAAAGACACCGCGTCCCCCCTGTGGACACGCCGCACCGCGGTACCGTGCACCCGTGACGCGTGCCGCGGCATTCTTCGATCTGGACAAGACGATCCTCGCCACCTCCAGTGCATTGGCCTTCGCGCGGCCGTTCTACCGAGGGGGTCTGATCGGGCGCAGCGACGTCATTCGCAGCGCCTACGCCCAATTCCTCTTCCTCGCGTCCGGCGCCGACCACGACCAGATGGAGACGATGCGCCGCTACATGTCAGACCTGGTCACGGGGTGGGATGTCGCCAAGGTGCGCGAGATCGTGGCGGAGACGATCGACGTCATCATCGATCCGGCGGTCTACGAGGAAGCGGTTGCCCTCATGGAGGAGCATCGCGCGGAGGGCCGAGACATCGTGATCATCTCCTCCTCCGGCACCGAGGTAGTGGAGCCGATCGGCGAGCGTCTGGGCGTGGATGTCGCTATCGGCACCCAGCTCGTCGTCGAGGACGGCCGCTACACAGGCGAGATGCTCTTCTACGCCTACGGTGAGGGCAAGGCGCAGGCCATGCGCGATCTGGCCCACGAACGCGGCTACGACCTCTCGGAGTCCTACGCCTACACCGACTCGGTGACGGACATTCCCATGCTCGAGATCGTGGGACACCCCACCGCCGTGAATCCCGATGCGGAACTACGCCGCGTCGCTTCGGAGCGCGGATGGCCCGTCGTCGACTTCGCGCGTCCGGTGTCGATGCGCAGCCGCCTCGCTGTCGAGAAGCGACAGGCAGTCGCGGCCGGTGCGGCGGTCGCAGCCGTGAGCGCCGCCGCCCTGGGTCTCGCGTGGTACGCGCGGGGCCGCCACGGACGGCCCGCCTGATGGCCAAAGCCACCCGCAGCCAGCTGCTGCTCGTCATGGGACTGCTCACGATCGCGCTCATGGCGCCACCACTTGTGCTGGGCATGAGCGGTCAGTTCGGCCTGGCCTCCGTCTTCGTCTACGGCGGCATCATCGGCATCTCCGCGATCTTCTACGACCTTCGACTCGCCCTGATCCTCTCGGTCGTCGCGGGAGTCGCCGGGACCATCTGCACTCTGGTGAATCCATACCCTCTCGCGGGCGCCGCCTTCTTCGGCATCCTCACCGGCGCGTGCGCCCTCACCTCCCGACGGGGGATTCACAGCCCGGTGCTCATGGTTCCGATCTTCGCGAGCTTCCTGCTCGTCGCGCCGCCGGCAGTGCCTCCCCTGTCGGCGATTCCGGCCGGATGCGTCGCGGGCGCGGTCCTGGCGCTCGGTGGCCTCTGGGGGACGGCGATCACCCGGGTGCTCCTCGGCCACAGGCTGCCGAGCGTCGACCGCAAGAAGCTGGGGCCGCGCGCCGCGACCGCTTACGGAGTGATCATGGGCGTCATCCTGGGCGTTGCCGCCTGGGCGGTGCTCTCCTACGCGAAGTTCCACGAGGGCGCGTGGCTCCTGCTCACCCTGGTCATCCTGCTGCAACCGAGCCCGCACGACACCTTCGCCAAGTCCCTGCAGCGGATGGCCGGCACTCTCGCGGGTGCACTCATCGCCTTCATCCTCATTCTGGTCAACGTCGAGGAGACCTTCGCCTTGGTAATCGGTGGATTCCTCATCTTCGGCGCACTAGCGCTGCGCTACGTGCTCAAGCGCCCGTACTGGGAATACGTCACGGTGCTCACCCCCGCGGTCATCCTCCTCAGTGCAACGGGAGCCGACCGCATGCGCGTCGCAGAGGACCGGGTGGCCTTCACCCTTATCGCGACCGCAGTGGCCCTGCTCGTCGCTCTGGGCGTCAAAGCGTTCCTCGTCCGGAGGGCGCCCTCGACGGAATCGACCTAGCCTGCACACATGGCAGGCTTCGAGGGTGGAGAGATCCTCGACAACGGTCCCCCTCCTTCGTCGAGCCGGCGCGCCGCGGGACTCATCGGCACCGTCGTGATCGCGTGCGGCCTCGCTCTCGCAGCTGTCGCCGCTGGACTGTCGTGGTGGAGCAGCCGTCCGCCCACCTCAAACGCACTCGAGATCGACGGCATCCAGATCCTGGGAGAGTCGCCGGTCACCGTGGTGGCAGAGCCTCCCATCGGGGCCCTGGCGACGCCCGCGGGCGCAGCTCTCCCGGGAGTGACGCTGCGCCTCACCGTCGGTGGCGACCCTCAGGATCCTGTTGCCGTGACGACATCGGCGACCGACTCGATCGTCTACATCGAGGAGGGTCCCGACGTGACGATCGCACCCGGCGCCTTTGCCGACATCGACGTCACCGTGGCGCCGGTCGACTGCGCGGTCGCACGCGAAGGCACAGACCTCAACGAGGCTGGCTATCGCTGGCGCCGCGCCTTCGGTGTGGAGCTCCTCGCGACAGCAGACGGAGTCGTGGTGCCGCTCTCACCGGAAGCGAGCGCCTCCTTCGCCGATGCCCTCTTGAGAGTCTGCGAGGCAGCCGGCCCTGCACCCACGATGACGGTCACCGCCGCGCGCCGGGGAGGCGAGCCACCCTTGGAGACCATCGGTCTCTTCGTCGACATCGAGGCAGAGGGCGACCGCTTCGTGGTCACTCCCCTGGACGGCCCCGGACTGCGCGGCCTCGGCTCTGCGGACCGACGAAAGGGCGACGGAATCCCGCTCCTCTGGCTCGTCTCTCCGCGCGCGGAGCACAATGACGATGTGCCGACGGCCTACGCGCAGGTCTTCGTCGTACGGGGCGCGACGGCGTACCCCTGGATCGTGGGTATCCCACTCACAGACGACCTTCCCGAGATGACGCCGCTCACCAAGTCGATCCGCTAGCCGCCATGGACGTCCTCGAGGCAGGCGCTTCCTCCTCCGAAACACCCGGCACGTCACGCCGCGTCGCGCGAGGTGTTGCGGTGATAGCAGCCGTGCTGGTCGCAGTCACTGTGGCTGTCAGCGGGGCCCGATGGTGGGCCGAGCGATCCACGGCGTCCGACCGTCTCGAGATCCAAGCCATCGAGGCGGTCGGACCATTTGCCATCTCCGGTGAAGATCTGCCAGCGGACTGGCCCACCGGGCTCGTCGCGCCCGCACTCAGACTTCGACTGGACGTCGCGGGCGATCCGCAACGGACGGTGCGGCTGCAGACGACAGGCGAGACAGTCGCCTACACAGCGAGCGGCACCGCATCCGCATTGGTTCCCGCGGGTGAGCGCGTCGGCGTGGACGTCGTTGTGAGTCCCGCGGACTGCGGTGGGCGGGAAGGTGCTGACCTGACCTCCCCGCTGGTCGAGGCGCAGGGCGCAGGGGTCCCTCTCACGCCGACTGCCTCCCGGGCACTCTCCTCCGCGCTGGACTCCTTGTGCGAGGCCGCACGTGCGAAGCCCGTCATCTCGCTTGCCTCTGCTCGCGTCGACGTGTTCTTGCGCGATCGCATCCTCGTCATGCGCATGCGTGTCGCCACCAACGCGGACCGCCTCGTCCTGCAGCCGCGTGACGCAACCGGGTTCGAGGGCGGGAGCGATGTGGAGGCGACCATGGACAGTGGCACGGCCACGGCGCGCATGCGCTGGCTCGTCTCCCCCAGTGAGGCCTCGGGGCTCGAGTCGCCGACAGTGCGTGCGCGGGCCTTCACCCTGATCGCGGGTCGCGCCTACCCCTGGGTGATCGACCTTCGCGTCCCCCGCATCAGTCCACAGACACCGGAAGCGCAGCCGCGTAACGATGGTGTGGACCTCGCCGAGGTCGCACCGCGGCCCTCGGCCTGATGTCAGCGCTGGGGGGCGTCGGAGGAAGCACCGAATCCGATGGCCGAGGCATTCCAGCGGATCCACTCAGCAACTCCTTCGGGCTCACCTGAGCGATACGCCCGCACCGAAGCGACGTACGTCGTGCGGCCGAGGGAGAGCATCCCGGCCTCCGGGCACCCGAGCAGATCAGGATCCACGCCGCGCGCGGCGAGCACGAGGCGTACGGCGGCCCGCGCGATGAGGCCCGAACCCCAGCGGAAGGGCTGAACCGCGATCAGCTCGCCGTGCGTGATGGCCGCCACCAGGATTGCGGGCGCCGCGGTGGGGCGCGTGAGGACATCGGCGAGGGCGACGAGGCGGTCGGGGACCTCGCGCCAGGGAAGTGGCGTGCCCATGTGAAGGGGGTCGACCACGTCGTCCTGCTGGCGTGGGCGGCCGAGTTCGTCGTCACCGTCGAAGCCTCGGGCAGCGAGCGCATGCAGATGCGCGATCACTTGGAGTGGGGCGCGCTGCCAAGCATCTGCCTGACCGGGCACAGCAGAGGTCACCGCCACACTCGCTGTGACAGCACGACCGAGGGGGGAGTCATCGAGACCCGCGCGCAGGACATCCAGCGAGACGTCCGCGCCCTCGAGAGCAGCCGAGTCCCGGGCTCCGATGAGGGCCGAAGCCGCGGCTATCTCGCCGGCGCGCGCACGCACGCCGCGATCCCAGAGGAGCCCATCGATCTCGAGCCGAGCCGCGTCGCAAGCCTCGCTGACGCCCGGCAGACCGGCGAGTGTGGCGAGCGGATCGCTCAGTAGGACTGCACCCCCTGCGCCACGAGCTGCTTGAGGACCGCCGGGTCCTGGGCCTCGAGCCACTCGACCAACTGGGCATTCGACACGAACTTCAGGTCCGGATACATGGCCGACGCGTCGAGGACATAGCGCGTGATGGCGTTCTGGTAGGCGCCGCAGACCCAGGTGTTGAAGTGGTTGCCGAAGAAGAACGGGGCGCGATTGCCGTTGTAGAGCGCATCGGTGGCAGCCATGAGGGAGTCGTAGGTCGACTGTTCGATCCGGTCGCACGTGGCCTGGTCAGCCTCCTGCTGGCAGTCATTCTGCGCGCAGAGGAAGTTGTAGTCCATCGACAGATTCGAGCGGTCGTAGCCGACAACCTTCATCGTCTGCAGCGGGAACTCCCAGAGCCCGTATTCGTTCTTCACCGGCCACTGCAGTGAACCCGGGTTAGACGCGTCGTAGGTGAAGCCATTCTCGACGAAGATCGGGTACATCACGTCGCGCTGGCCCTCGAGGCACGGAGTGCGTGCACCCTTGATGACGCTGTAGTTGAAGGGCAGCGGAATCGGGTCGGTGATGCCGTTGTTGGCTGCCCAGTTGTTCATGAATCCGGCGTCCTGGGCGAACTCGCTCTGCCACTCCGCGGGACCCCATGAATTGACCGAGCCGTCGTTGGGCTCGCACCAGTGACCGAGGAAGTGCGTGCCCATTTCGTGTCCGCGCTCGTAGGCTTCCTTGTAGTTCGCGACGCGACCGACGACCTCCTGCGCATCGTCGGCGAAGCCGATCGCGCTGGAGCCCGCTTCGCGGCCAGGAGTCTCGTAGAGGAACTTCTGATCCTCGGGCAGCAGGCACAGACCGGAGATGAAGAAGGTGAAGAAGGCATTCACCTGCTCGGCCGTGTCCAGGTAGTGCCGCATGATGTCGAGGCTGCACGACCCGTCGAAGGAGATGGTGACGAACTGCGGCGGCTTCTCACCCGGTGCGAGCTTCTCGATGGGGAAGTCCGGCTGAGGGAGATTGACTGCGGAGACACCACCGCCCTCGCCGGTGACCTCGCCGACGACAGCGGACGCCGAGGAGTCGGTCGGGAGCGGCTCGGCTGACGAGGACTCCGTCGCACCGCCCGTCGAATCCGAAGGAGCCGGCGTAGACGAGTCTGCGGTCGGTGCCGAGGGCGAGCCCGGCAGGACAGCGCCGACCACCAGCCCGAGCGCGGCAGCCAGGGCGAGCAGGAGTGGGACGAGCACGCGGGGACGCACGCGGACCTCCAGGGGCTATCGGTCGGGGGCGCCGACCTCCCCATCCTGACGCATGAGGGGCACCGAAGGCTCCCTGTGACGCGCGGGAAGCCGCTTCGCCACGTGCCGACGGCGACTACGGTGGCCCATGTCACACGAGGCGAGCGTGAGAGCGCCGTGCACCTTGAGGAGGAGACGTGTCGGACGACGCCCTGGCCAATCTGCTTCAGGAGGACCGGTCCTTCGCACCGAGCTCGGAGTTCGCCGCCCAGGCCAACGCCCAGGCCTCGATGTACGACGCGGCAGCGGCGGACCGTCTCGCGTTCTGGGCAGAACAGGCCCGTCGCCTGGAGTGGGCGCAGCCGTGGACGGACGTCCTCGACTGGAGCGACGCCCCATTCGCGAAGTGGTTCGTCGACGGCAAACTCAACGTCGCCTATAACTGCGTCGACAGGCACGTGGCGTCGGGACACGGGGACCAGGTCGCGCTGCACTTCGAAGGCGAGCCCGGCGACACCCGCGACATCACCTACGCCGAGCTGCAGCGCGAGGTCAGCAAGGCGGCTCATGCGCTCACGGAGTTGGGCGTGACGGCTGGTGACCGCGTCGCGATCTACATGCCGATGATCCCCGAGGCGGTTGTCGCCATGCTCGCGTGCGCACGAATCGGTGCACCCCATTCCGTGGTCTTCGCGGGCTTCTCCGCAGAGGCCCTGCGCTCTCGGATCGACGATGCGCAGGCCATGCTCGTCATCACGGCCGATGGTCAGAACCGACGCGGCGCGCCCATGCCCCTCAAGCCCGCCGTAGACGAGGCCATCGAGCACACGCCGAGCGTGTCGCACG
>JBEGMG010000078.1:0-5285 GCA_041183165.1 Actinomycetota bacterium
CGGCAAGGTGGTGCGGCTGCACGGGCAGGAGCGACTCGATGGCGGCGAGCTCTGCGTCGGAAGGCCGCTGCTCCACGCCCGGTCGCGGCGGCTCGGCGACGCCATCGGGCTCCTGATGGTCGGCGAGGAAGAAGACACGTCCGATCTCCCCCAGGGCGATGTCGTCCATCCCACGCGAGAGGTTGCGCCGGGCCGCGTGGAGCAGACCCGGAAGCAGCGTGGTGCGCAGGAGGGGCTGCTCCTCGGACAGCGGATTGGCAAGCCGCGGAGCGCGACGCCGACGCTCGCCCGCAGTCACCAGCAGCGCATCGAGGTCGCCCTCCCCCACGAAGGGGTACGTGAGCACATCGACGACGCCAGCGGCCGCCAGCGCCAGGCCGGCACGTCGGCGCAGGCGCTGCTCGCGTGTCAGCCCATAGCCCGCGGGCGCCTGCGGTAGTCGAGAGGGGATGCGGTCGTATCCGACGAGTCGCACGACCTCTTCGACCAGATCGGCAGGATCGGTGAGGTCAGGGCGCCACGGCGGCGGGGACACGTCGAGGACGGCGTCACCCGAGATCTCGCAGCCCACCTGCTCCAGGTGGCGGATCACCGTGGCTCGATCGATGGGCATGCCCGATGTGCGCTGCGGGAGGTCGGCATCCATCGCGATGACGGGCGGAGAGTACGGCGATTCCCACGCGGTCATGCCGGCGTAGGTGCCACCGCCGTATTCGAGCAGGAGTTGCGCGGCACGGGCCGAGGCATAGGGCGCAAGCACGCGATCGACACCTCGCTCGAAGCGACGCGATGCCTCAGAGGACAGGCGGTGGCGCCGCACGGTGCGCGCCACCGGCTCCGCCACGAAGCGCGCAGCCTCGAGCACGAGGTCGGTCGAGTCGTCATCGATCTCGGTATGGAGCCCTCCCATGGTGCCGGCAAGACCGATCACACCTGAGTCGTCACGGATGACGACATCGTCGGGATCGAGAGCTCGGGACACGTGGTCCAGGGTCTCCAGTGGCGGTGCCGCTTCTCCCGCTCGTCCTGCGCGCACGGTGCCGCTCAACTTGGCGCCATCGAAGGCATGCAGCGGCTGACCGAGTTCGAGCATGACGTAGTTGGTGACATCGACCGCGAGGGACACCGGCCGCATGCCCGACGCGACAAGCCGTCGCTTCATCCAGTCCGGAGTGGGGGCTGCCGGATCGAAACCGATGATGCGCCGCAGCGTGAAGAGCTCGCACATCCCAGGGTCATCTACCCCGCACGGCCACGGCGCGGCATCCGCTGCCGGGGCGGGCAGATCGACCAGTCGCTGGCCGGGATCGTCGAAGGGCAGATCGAATGCCGTGGCGACCTCGCGGGCGACGCCGCGCACCGAGAGGGCGTAACCGCGATCGGGCGTGACGGCGATGTCGAGTGTCTCCTCACCCAGGCCCAGCAGGGCGGCACCGTCATCACCCACGCTGCCCGAATCCAGCACCATGATGCCGTCGTGATCCTCGCCGAGACCGAGCTCACGCTGCGAGCAGATCATGCCGTCGGACACGTGGCCGTATGTCTCGCGGGCGGTGATGCGGAAGTCGCCAGGCAGGACAGCTCCCGGGAGCGCCACGACGACATGATCGCCCACCGCGAAGTTGCGCGCCCCGCACACGATCCCGCGGACACCCCCGTGCTCGGGTCCTACGTCGACCTGGCACCAGCGAATCGGCTTCTTGAATTCCGTGAGCTCCTCGATGGCGTCGACGCGACCAACGACCAGCGGCCCTGCGACATCCCCTCCCGCCGTCTCCACCGACTCGACTTCAAGACCAGCAGCGATGAGGCGCTCGGCGACCGCGCGCGCGTCGACGTCGGCAGGAAGTTCGACCATTTCCCGCAGCCACTCCAGGGGGACGCGCATCAGACCTCCACCCCGAAGGCCCGGCTGAAGCGAACGTCCCCTTCGACCATGTCGCGCATGTCGGTGACACCGTGGCGGAACATCAGGGTTCGCTCCACGCCCATCCCGAAGGCGAATCCTGAGTAGCGAGCGGTGTCGATGCCCGCCGCACGCAGCACGCGGGGGTTGACCATGCCGCAGCCACCCCACTCGATCCAGCCTTCACTGGAGCACGTACGACATGGCGCCTCGGGATTCCCCACGGACGCGCCACGGCAGACGAAGCACTGCAGGTCGAGCTCGGCACTGGGCTCCGTGAAGGGGAAGTACGAGGGCCGTAGTCGGATCTGGACGCCCTCTCCGAACATCGCCGCAGCAAGATGCTCCAGCGTGCCCTTGAGATCGGCCATCGTGATGCCCTCGTCCACAGCGAGCCCCTCGATCTGGTGGAAGACCGGGGTGTGCGTGGCATCGAGCTCGTCGGTGCGGAAGACGCGGCCCGGCGCCACGACGTAGATCGGCAGAGCGCGCGCGAGCATGGCGCGCAACTGGATGGGAGATGTCTGCGTCCGCAGCACCACGCCGCTGCGCTCGCTGCCGACGAAGAAGGTGTCCTGCATCGTCCGAGCGGGGTGGTCCGGAGGGACATTCAGCGCGTCGAAGTTGAACCACTCGGCCTCGGCCTCAGGGCCCTCTGCCACCTCATAGCCCATGGCCATGAAGACCTCTGCCATGCGCTCCATGAGAGTCGTGAGGGGATGGCGGGCGCCCAGAGCTGAACGGCGAGTCGGCAGTGTGACGTCGACCGACTCCTCGACCAGGACACGCGCATCGCGCTCGATCTCCAATCGGGCCAGTCGTGCGTCGAGCGCATCGCGAACCGTCTGACGCGCACTCCCTACGCGCTTGCCCGCCTCCGCCTTAGCTGCCGGAGGGAGGGCGCCGATCTCTCGATTGGCCAGCGCCAGCGGGGAGCGGTCACCCGCATGCGCGAGTCGCACGGCCTTGAGTTGGTCCAGGTCTCCTGCCGCCTCGATATCGGCGAGAGCCGCAGCAACCATCGCGTCGATGGCCTCCGGCTCCAGAGTGGACACCGCCACGGGGTCGTAGGGGTTGTTGGGCGCCGACATCTAGTCACCCACGATGCGGCGCACGAGGACCTCGACGTTGTCGTCCACCGGGAGCGACCCATCGAGATGCACCTCGGGATGCTCCGGCGGCTCGTACTCCTGGCCGATTCCCGTCATGTTGGGCAGGGTGCCCGACTGCGCCTTGGCGTAGAGGCCCTTGGGGTCTCGGGTCGCGCACATCTCCACGGGGGTATCGACGAAAACCTCGATGAAATCACCATCGGGGAAGATCTCTCGCGCCGCTCGCCTGTCGGCTCGGAAGGGCGAGATCAGCGCGACGATGACGACCAGGCCGGCCTCGAGCATGAGCTTGGCAGTCTCGGCCACACGGCGGACGTTCTCCGCGCGGTCCTCGGGGGTGAACCCGAGATCCTTGTTGATGCCTGTGCGGACGTTGTCGCCGTCCAGCACGAAGGTATGCATGCCCAGTGCGAAGAGTCGCCGCTCCAGAGCATCGGCCACCGTCGACTTGCCCGAGCCCGACAGCCCGGTCAGCCACACCACGCGCGGAGTCTGGTGCTTGAGTCGCGCTCGCGCGTCACGATCCACCTCATAGGAATGGGGCACGACGTTGAGCGAACGGCGGAGCGCGTGTGTGACCATGCCGGCCGCCACCGTGTCCGCCGTGACGCGATCGATGAGCAGGAAGCCACCGGTGTCGCGGCACTGGGCGTACATGTCCATGGGGATCGGGTTGTCGGTGGCGATCTCGATCCGACCGATGTCGTTCATGTCGAGGACACGAGCCGCGAGCTTCTGGCCCGAGACCACATCCAGACGGTGCCGCACGACCGTGACGGTCGCCGGCACGGTGCGTGGCCCGACCGCGAGGAGGTAGGAGCGACCGTGCATGAGGGCCTCCTCCCCCACCCACACGACGTCGGCCGCGAAGCGGTCAGCGGGCTGCGGCCACGCCGTCTCACCGGATTCGGTGGTGCCGTCGGCCGCGATGAGGTCTCCTCGGGTGACGTCGACCTCGCGGTCCAAGGTCACCGTCACGGCATCGCCCGCCGCCGCACCCGCCATGTCGCCGTGGAATCCGACGATGCGCGAGATGGTCGCGGTCTGACCCGAGTCGGCGATGACGACCTTGTCCCCTGGGTGGACCGTGCCGGCAGCCACGGTGCCGGAGTAGCCGCGGAAGTTGCCCTCCGCGCGGGAGATGAACTGCACGGGGAGTCGGAAGGGATGGGAGGTGTCGCTCTCCGGTGGAGTCCACTCCTGCAGCGCACTGAGCAGTGAGGGTCCGTGCCACCAGGACATGTGCGTGGTGGGCGACGTGACGTTGTCGCCAGCGACCGCACTCACGGGGATGGTCATGACCTCATCGAGACCGAGGCGGGCGGCGGCGGCCTTGACCTGGCCGGAGATCTCCTCGAAGGTCGCGTGCTCGTAGCCGACGAGATCCATCTTGTTGATGGCGATGATGATGCTCGTCACGCCCATGAGAGCGCACACCGTGAGGTGACGGAAGGTCTGGGGGCGTACGCCGCGGGCGGCATCGACGAGGAGCACCGCGACGTCGGCGTTGGAGGCGGCGACGGCCATATTGCGGGTGTACTGCTCGTGGCCCGGTGCATCGGCGATGATCACGCGCCGCCCGCTGGGCAGGTACATGTGACGGTAGGCGACGTCGATCGTGATGCCCTGCTCACGCTCGGCCTCGAGGCCGTCGGTGAGCAGAGAGAAGTCCACCTCCCCCACCGGGATCGTCGAGCCGCCGCGACGCGTCTGCCGGGCGTACTCCAACTGGTCCTCGGGAATGGAGCCCGTCTCGGCGAGCAGGCGACCGATCAAGGTCGACTTGCCGTCGTCGACGGAACCACAGGTGACGAGTCGGACGACGGGGGTGACGTCGATGCCGGACGAACGCTCGAGTAGAGCAGTCATCAGAAGTAGCCCTCCGCCTTCTTGGCCTCCATGGATCCGGAGCCCTCTCCGTCGATGAGCCGACCGGCCCGCTCGGACACATTGCTCTCGAGCATTTCGGCGATCAGGGTGTCAAGGTCGGCTGCGGTGGACTCCACGGCACCGGAGAGCGGGTAGCACCCCAGCGTGCGGAAGCGCACCGAACGCATCTGCGGCTCCTCGCCCTCGTGCAAGGGCATGCGGTCGTCGTCGACCATGATCCAGGTGCCTTCGCGCTCCACCACGGGGCGAACGCGCGCGAAGTACAGGTCGGGGATCGGGATCTGCTCGCGGCGGATGTAGCGCCAGATGTCGAACTCGGTCCAATTGCTGATCGGGAACGCACGCATCGTCTGCCCATCGGACAACGTGGTGTTCGC